>JAIORT010000600.1 GCA_021107975.1 Bacteroidales bacterium
ATATTAAATTATACTTAATTTTAAGCCCTGTGATGAGTTTTCACCATTTTGTAGTATCGCAACTCTTTTTTTAATTAATATTACAACAGAAGCACTTATTTAATGCAGCCTTACATTGCTGTTATTCAACACATTAAACGAACTAAAATGTTTAAAAAGCAAACAAATAAACATATCTACCTCATTTTCTTATCGTTAGCTATATTTTTAGTTTTAATAGCTTTAGCATACACAAAAATCTACATCTCTCCAAAAAATCCGGAAAGATTAACTAAAGGTTTCCAAAGTGTTTTAATAAAAAAAGAAAAACAGCTTGATAAAATCCTGAACAATATAGAAAGCGGTTTAAAGGAAAAATCTGCCGATTCACTTTTTATTTACGGGCAATATTCCGACATTTTTTATAAACATGGTTTTTTAATCCTGATTTTTAAAAACGACACATTAAAATATTGGTCAGACAATTCGGTACCGGTTTATGAAAATTTTAACAATAATGAATTTCAGAAAAAGTTTAGTAAATTCTCAAACGGTTTGTATGAAGTACAGAAAATTGAAAAAGATAATTTTACAATAGTAGGGTTAATAAAAATTAAAAATGACTTTGCCTATGAAAATCAATATTTAATAAACGAATTTCAAAAAGATTTTAAATTATCCGGTGCCATTACTATTTCACTTCAAAAAGGTGAGTATAATATTTTTGATAAAGATGGTTTTTTCTTGTTTTCGCTGGAATTTCCGACTGAAATCGGTTTTGCAGATTATCACATAATAATTTTATTTTTAATTTATTTAGCTGCTTTTATTTTTTTAATAGTTGCTATTTATAAAGCTTACAGGCATTTTCAGTATTTTACAAAAAAACGATTATTCCTTATATTAGGCTTTAGTTTTGATATTCTTATCATCCGGTTTATCACTTTATATTTTGAAATACCACAAGTTCTTTATTCCTCCAAACTCTTTAGCCCTGATTTTTTTGCTAATTCATTTTTATTTCCTTCACTGGGTGATTTATTAGTAAATTCTATTGCAATTCTTTCGATTGCGTTCGTAATTTATAAAAATATAAATATCGAAAGAGTGGTTTTAAAAAAATCAAATACGATAAAATATTTAATCTCAACCGGCTTGATTTTTATTGTTTTTATTTTGTTTTTGAGCCTATCGGGTTTGCTCAAAAGCCTCGTGATTAATTCAAACATTTCTTTTAACCTTAACGATATTACCGGTATTAACAGTTACAGTATTATTGCTTTTATCTGTTTTGCCCTGTTAATTTTATCCTTTGTATTTTTGACTTTCAGAATTTCCCAGGCGCTTACCAAAATATTCAATTCATGGAATGTTTTCTTCAGTGCAATTCTCCTTATCAGTATTATCTTTTTCCTTGTATGTCGGTTCATTCTTAAATGCGATGAAATAAATTTTATTTTCCTGATAATCTATATTACATCTTTTTGGTTTATTTTTAAGTCGAGCAGCATTAACATAAAATTTTCTTCAACAATTTTTTATTTGCTACTCTTTTCGTTGTATTCAACTTATATTTTATATCAAAATAATAACAGCAGCGAAAAGGAAAGAAGAATTATAATAGCACAGAAACTTGCAAAAGAAAGGGACCCTGTGGCAGAATATATGTTTAACAGTATATCAAATGAAATCGGGCAAGATACTGTTTTGAGTAACTATATTAATAAATATCCATTTGATGAAGAAGCAGAACTTGAAGATATTACATCTTATTTTATTAACACATATTTTTCGAATTATTGGGAGAATTATGATTTTTTAATAACGATTTGCGATTCCTCAAAGATACTGGATATTCAGCCCGATAATTACCTGGTAAATTGCTTTGATTATTTCGAGAACATCATAAACGAATATGGTAAACAAACAGAAAGCGAGAATTTATTTTACCTTGATTATGATTTGTCAACAGACAATTATCTCGCTATAATTGATTATAATCTGTCAGACACACCTGTTAAAATCGTAATAGAAATTTTTCCCAAATATATTCCTAAAGGATTAGGTTATCCGGAATTATTAATAGACGAGGATGCCAGAAAATCAGCAGATTGGTTGAAATATTCCTGGGCTAAGTATGAAAACGGAGAATTGGTATATCATTTCGGGAAATATTTTTATTCAATGAATCTTTCTAATTATGGAAAATTTAAGGATAATACCGTCTTTTTCAATCGCAATAAATTCAATCATCTCTTTTACCAGGTTGATGAAAATACAGTATTGATAATTAGCAAAAAGAAACCCGGGCTACTGGATATTGCCGCACCATTTTCCTACATCTTTATATTTTACGGATTAATGCTTTTTTTAATTCTTTTAGTTTTAAGAAGTCCAATTGATATTCGGTTTTTTGACATCAGTTTTAAAAAAAGATTACAATTATCAGTAACTGCTTTAATAGTTGCCTCATTTCTCTTTATTGGTATCGGTTCGTTATTCTATATTACTTCCCTTAACAATAATAAAAACCTTGATATACTCAGTGAAAAAGCACATTCGGTTCTAATAGAGCTGGAACATAAGCTGGCATCAGAAGAATCGCTCACGCCCGAAATCAAGGACTATTTATCTAATTTATTGCATAAATTTTCATTGGTTTTCTTTTCTGATATAAACCTGTACGATTTAGAAGGAACACTATTGGCAACTTCAAGACCAGAAATTTTTAACAAAGGGCTTATATCAACTAAAATGAATTCGGAGGCGTTTAATTATATGAGTAACTACAAAAAGTCACTGTATATTCATAATGAATCCATTGGTGATTATAAGTACTCATCAGCGTATGTACCTTTCCGAAATGAACAAAATAAATTAATCGCTTATCTGAATCTTCCTTATTTTGCAAAGCAGGATGAACTGACAAATGAAATTTCCACATTTCTTGTAGCATTTATAAATATTTATGTAATCCTTATAGCTATTGCCATTTTTGTTGCCCTAATAATAGCTAATTATATTACTAAACCTTTACAATTGATAAAAGATAAAATAAGCAGGTTAAAGCTCGGAAAAGCAAATGAAAAGATAGAATGGGAAAGGATGGATGAAATTGGCAGCTTAGTGATGGAATACAACAGAATGGTGGATGAATTGGCAAATAGCGCTGAATTATTGGCAAAATCGGAACGTGAGAGCGCGTGGAGGGAAATGGCAAAACAAATAGCCCATGAAATAAAAAATCCGTTAACTCCAATGAAATTGAGCGTTCAGTATCTTCAAAAAGCTTATAATGAAAAGGCGCCCGACTGGGATAAAAGACTGAACAGATTCACTCAAACCATTATAGAACAAATAGACTCTCTTTCGATAATTGCAACGGAATTTTCCGATTTTGCAAAAATGCCTAAATCCAAAATTGAGAAAACCGAACTGACTGAAATCATCAAAAACTGTATCGGTTTGTATAAAGACATAACTCAAATTCGCTTTGTATTTCATTATCACGAAAAACACTATGTGCCGGCAGATAAAGAACAACTTTTAAGGGTATTCAATAACCTGATAAAAAATTCAATACAGGCAATCTCCAATCCTGAAAACGGGCTTATTGAAATCTCAATAGAGAAGAATGATAATTACCATATAATAAAATTCTCTGATAATGGTAAAGGCATTCCCAAGGAACAAAGAGAAAAAGTATTTTATCCCAATTTTACAACAAAATCCGGCGGGATGGGACTTGGACTTGCAATGGTAAAAGATATTATTCAGAATACAGGCGGGGAAATAACTTTCGAATCGGAAATAGGTGAGGGGACAACTTTTGTTATTTCTTTGCCCGTTTTTAATGACTAAAGTTGAAAATGCCTAAAATATTTAAAGCAAAAAAATAAAAAAATGTGTTGCAATTAAATAACAATATTAAAGTTTAATATAAACGATTAAAATATATCTCATACATTTGCCACATGGTTTACAACAAAGAAACAGCAATAGCCATTTCGGAGTATCTATTACAGGTAAAAGCAGTAAAATTAAGTGTGGAAAAGCCTTTTACATGGGCTTCGGGCATTAAATCACCGATTTATTGTGACAACAGGAAAACACTTTCGTTCCCCAAAATTCGTACGTTCATACGTCAGCAGTTTGTAGATATTATCAGCGAAGAATACGGCTCAGTCGATCTGATTGCAGGCGTTGCTACTGGAGCTATAGCTCATGGTGTGCTGGTTGCCGAGGGGCTTGGATTGCCATTTATATATGTCAGACCTTCGGAAAAAAAGCATGGTTTGGAAAATAAAATCGAAGGTCATTATGAATCGGGTCAATCGGTAGTAGTAGTTGAAGACCTCGTTTCAACAGGTAATAGCAGCCTGAATGTTGTAGAAACTCTCAGGAAAGCAGGTTGTAATGTGAAAGGAATGGTGGCTATTTTTAGTTATAACCTGGAAAAAGCACAAGCTAATTTCAAAAAAGCCAAATGCCGGCTTTTCACCCTCACCGATTATGATGAGCTTATTAAACAGGCTGTTGAAAGTAATTATGTTTCGGAAAAGGACTTGCAATCACTAATTAAATGGCGTGAAAATCCTGAAAAGTGGAGGTAAAGATAAAATTCCAAAAACCAAAAACCAAAAATCAAGAGCAAAGAACATAAAGTAATATATATTCGTGTTAATTAGTGCAATTAGTGTCAATAATTAGTAATCAATAATTAAAATGACCGAAATAAAAAGCAATAAGGTTTCAATAAATAATACCGGTAAAAATATTTTTTCATTCCTTAGCGATTTCAATAACTTTGAAAAGCTGATGCCTGAGCAGGTTGTTAACTGGAAGTCAACAGCCGACACCTGTTCTTTTACGATTAAGGGTATGGCTGACCTTGCTATGCGTGTAAAATCCAAAAGCGAATTTTTTGAGATCAATTATGTTTCGGATGGTAAGGCACCTTTTGGTTTTACTTTGCATTGCTTCCTTGCAGAAAACGGCAATCAGACGAACGTGCAAATAATTCTTAATGCCGATTTAAGCACGATGTTAAAACTCATGGCAGTCAGACCGCTGCAGAATTTTATCAATTTATTGGTTGACAAACTAAAAGAGATAATGGAAGAGTAGAAAGTTAAATATCAAATCACAAATTCAATTTCTTTTAAATCGCACTCAATATTTTGGTTATTCTTTGTTATAAGTTGAAGTTTTCCATATTCCGATACGCCGGTTATCCGGGCATAAATATTATTATTTCCAAACCTGTAACGATGTATTTCGTTCAATCTGAATAATACTGAAAGGTAATCCGAATTAAGGACTGAATAGTTATGCATTTCCAATTGCTGATACCTTTTGTTAAAAAAACTGCATAATGAATTTAAACATTCTTTTAAATCCAGATTATGTTTTAAATAATTCCTTAAAGAAACCGGGTTGGGAGCATTGCTTGCAAACCGGGTTTGATTGATATTGATCCCGGCACCAACGATGGAATATACGAATTGATTTCCGCTGATTGTATTATTAATGAGAATACCGGCTACTTTGCCGTTATTAATATAAATATCGTTAGGCCATTTTATACTGACTTTTTGTTTTTTAACCACCGACTTTACAAAATCATATATTCCAAGAGCAATGGTTTTATTTAGCATAAATTGCCTTTCTGCTTTAAGAAATTCAGGCTTTATAAAAACCGAAAATGTAAGGTTTTTGCCGGTTTCACTCTCCCAGGTATTAGCATCCAATCCTTTACCCTTTGTTTGTTTATCTGCAATTATTATTGTACCTTCCTGTATTATCGTACCTCTCCTGATTTCATCAGACATATAATCATTCGTTGAATCAACCGTAGCAAGCCTTATTATTTTTTTCCCGATAATGTTCATGGCGAATACCTGAAGTTATAAGTGCCTAAAATTATATAGAAAATACAAAATAAATCATTTAATTTTTTGTTTACCAGATAAACATGAGCTAAAAGCCTTTTTAATTATCGGAAAATGATTAATTTTGCATAGAATTTTAAACTTTATATATGCCGGGAAAACAAAAGCAAACCGAATCGGAAATATTAGCAGACATTATTATTAAAGGAATTCTTGAAAAAAAAGGAAAGGATATAATCAGTTTGAATTTAACGAAGCTTCCAAATGCAGTATGTAATTATTTTATTTTATGTCATGGAAATACAAAAATACATGTGGAAGCAATAGCCGAGTCGGTTGAGAATGAAGTTATCAAGGGTGTTAGAGCTAAACCCTGGCATAAGGAAGGTTTTGAAAATGCGGAATGGATTTTGATTGACTACGTTGACGTTGTTGTTCATATATTCCAGGAACACACGAGGATGTTTTATAATCTTGAAAAATTATGGGCTGACGCAGAAATTAAAAAATACGACAGTAACTAATTATGAAGTTTGTATCCCCTCCCGTCCCGAAATTTCAGGATTCGTAATTCGGGACAGGATTGCTAAAACAAGGACATAATGGCAGCAGAAAAACAAAAAGAACAAGATAAGCAAGAAAATCAACAGAAAAGCAAGACACCGGTAGGTTTTCCTAAAGGAAAAACTCCTAATAAAAAGTTTAGTTTCTATTGGATTTATGGTATCATAGCGCTGGTATTCCTGACATATACATATACCGGCTGGAATGCTAATCAAGTTAAAGAAATCGACTGGGGCGAACTCAAGCAAATGCTTTCAAGTCAGGATGTGGAGAAAATAATTGTCGTAAACAGGGAAAATGCTGAAATTTTTATTAAACAAGACAGATTACACGATTCTAAATATCAACAAGAAAAAGAAAAAAGTATAAGCGGCACGGGACCTCATTACACTTATAACATAGGTTCTTATGATACTTTTAAGGAAGACGTTGAACGAGCGCAGGAAGGAATAGAAAATCCCATTTACATAAGAAATGAAAAGAGGCATAATTGGTCAGGAGAAATTTTAAGCTGGATTTTACCTTTGTTAATTTTAGTTGTAGTATGGATTGTTATTATGCGAATGATGAGCCGGGGAGGAATGGGTGGCGGCCATATTTTTAATATTGGTAAATCAAAAGCACAGCTCTATGATAAAGAGACTTCTGTAAGTATAGATTTTGAAGATGTTGCAGGTTTGGAAGAAGCCAAGGTTGAAGTTATGGAGATAGTAGATTTCCTGAAGAAACCTGAAAAATATACAAACTTAGGTGGAAAAATTCCAAAAGGTGCGTTACTGGTCGGTCCTCCGGGTACAGGTAAAACATTACTTGCAAAAGCTGTTGCCGGTGAAGCACAGGTTCCGTTTTTCTCAATTTCCGGTTCCGATTTTGTTGAAATGTTTGTTGGAGTCGGCGCATCAAGGGTTCGCGATTTGTTCAAACAGGCAAAAGAAAAAGCACCGTGTATCATTTTTATTGATGAGATTGATGCCATTGGCAGGGCAAGAGGTAAAAACCCGATGACAGGCGCTAATGATGAAAGAGAAAATACATTAAACCAGTTGCTTACAGAAATGGATGGTTTCCAAAGTAATACAGGTGTTATCATCCTTGCCGCCACCAACCGTGCCGATATTCTCGACAGGGCGCTGTTGAGAGCCGGACGATTCGATAGGCAAATTCACGTTGAACTGCCTGACCTCGAAGAAAGAAAAGCTATATTTAATGTACATTCGAAGCCGCTTAAACTTGATAAATCGGTTGACATGGTATTTCTTGCCAAACAAACTCCGGGATTCTCAGGTGCGGATATTGCTAATGTTTGTAATGAATCGGCTTTGATTGCAGCCCGTAAGGATAAAAAGAAAATTGACAAGCAAGACTTTATGGATGCAATTGACAGGATCATCGGTGGGCTTGAGAAAAAAAACAAGATCATTTCTGCTTCCGAAAAAAAAGTAATTGCATACCATGAATCAGGACATGCAGCAGTTAGTTGGCTGACCGAACATGCCAATCCACTTGTTAAGGTTACTATTGTACCAAGAGGAAAATCACTTGGCGCTGCATGGTATTTACCCGAAGAAAGGCAAATTACGACTTATGATCAGATGTTCGATGAATTATCTGCTGCTTTGGGAGGCAGGGCTTCGGAAGAAATTAATTTCGGAAAAATATCTACCGGCGCCTTAAACGACCTTGAAAAGGTAACCAAAATGGCATATAACATGGTAGTTTATTTTGGATTGAATGATAAAATTGGAAATGTTTCTTTTTATGATTCAACCGGTCAGCAGGAATTTTCGTTTCATAAGCCTTATAGCGAAAAAACCGCCCAGATGATTGATGAGGAAGTAAGCAAGATAGTTGAAAAGGCATATCAAAGAGCGCTTAAAATTATAAGTGCAAATAAAGATAAGGTTGTAAGCCTGGCTAAATTATTACTCGAAAAGGAAGTCATTTTCGGCGAGGACCTTAAAGCTATTTTTGGACCACGTCCCTTTGAAGAAGAAAGGAAAAGGTTTGAAGAAGCTGCCGAAGAAGAAGTAAAACAGCTTAAAGCCAATAATAATAAGATAAAGAAAAACAGAAAGGCTTTGCCGGTAAAAAAAACAGGAAAGAGCGCAGCCCGTATAGAAGATAAAAAGACTGAGAAAGTCCAAAAGAAACAACCCGAACCTCAGGAAAAATAATTTAAGTATTTTAGTTATTAATTTACATGGAAGAAACGACCTCGAGAGAAAAAATTTTAAAAAAAATCAGGAATGCCCTGATTAATAAAACCGAAAATCCTTATCCTTCTGTTGATATCGAGTCCTCAGTTTACCATGAATTTGAAGATACCTTAGATATTACATTTGCCCATGAATTTACTAAAGTTGAAGGTAAATTTATTTATTGCGAAAATGAAAAAGAATTATACGATAATCTGATATCCTTAATCGCAGAAAAAAACTGGGAAAATATTTTTTGCCTTGAACCGGGAATTAAAAAAACGCTTGATAATGCAGGAATACCATTTAAAAGTGAAAAAGCGGATTTTACTAAAATGAAAGCCGGTATCACTTATTGCGAATATCTTATTGCCCGCCTGGGAAGTATAATGATAACTTCAAGACAGACTTCGGGCAGAAGATTGAATGTTTTTCCGGAAAATCATATTGTTATAGCTTATACCTCGCAGATTGTCCCCGATTTGAAAGATGCACTAAAAAATATTAAAGAAAAATATATAAATAATATGCCTTCGCTTATTTCGGTTATTACCGGACCAAGCAGAACGGCAGATATTGAAAAAACACTTGTTATGGGAGCTCATGGCCCAAAAGAACTTTATTTGTTTTTAATTGATGAAGAATAAAATATTTTGTTATGGAAGAAAATTTAAGAGAAATTTTTTCGGCAAGTAAAATGTATAAAATTGGCATTATACAGGAATTGCTAACTGAAAATAATATTGAAAGTTATGTGCTGAATCAGAAAGGTTCGGCATTTCTCATTGGAGATATTCATCTTTATGTTGATGAAAAAGATGAAGCAAAAGCTCTTGCTATAATAAAAAAGCATGAAATGTAGATTATGTAACAATATTTTATACCGATACGAAACAGGTTTACCAAATTTAAAAGGTTGTCCCTATCGGTATAACTAACTCTAAACAGCTTTTACTTCCTAAACCTGTTAAGATTTAGTAAACATGGATAAAAATTGGGTGAAAATATTTTCAACAAGCGAAAATTATAAAGCCGAAATTCTTAAAGGATTATTATTAGAAAATAATATTGAAGCTGTTATTATTAATAAAAAGGATTCGGCATATTTATTCGGCGAACTTGAACTTTATGTTCGTATGGATAATGTATTAAAAGCTAAACGAATTATAACTACACACAACGAGAAGTGAAAATCCTTCTGACAAGAGCTTTTTCAGGCACGGTTTACGTAATACTTATAATGGGTTCTATTATTTGGGGACCTTTTGCTTTTGGAATATTGTTTTTATTTTTCCTAATTCTGAGCTTACTCGAATTTAATAAATTAGCATTAAAAGCAGGTTTTAAACCTGAAAAATTTACTTTTCTTTCCGTAGGAATTATTTTGTATTTACTGGTTTTATTATACTCGTGGGATTACCTTGCACCTGCAAGCCTGTTGTTGAGTTTACCATTGCTTTTCCTTGTTTTTATCGTTGAAGTGTTCAGAAAGGAAGCCCGGTCATTCGGGAATATCGGACTAAGTGTTCTTGGGCTTATTTATATAGTTATTCCACTCTCAGTTATTAACCTCCTCTTTTATCCGGGTTTTGATATATCTGCTCCATACAAGGAAATTTTATATGGATTTTTTATTTTAATCTGGATGAATGATATTTTTGCTTATATAACAGGAACACTTTTTGGAAAACACAAATTATTCAATAGCATTTCTCCTAATAAAACATGGGAGGGAAGTATTGGCGGAGCTGTTTTCAGTGTTGCAGGAGCTTACGTGTTATCTTTATTTTTCCACGAATTGAATACATTGGAATGGATAGGACTGGCATTCATTATTATAATTTTTGGTACTTTTGGCGATCTGTTTGAGTCTATGTTGAAAAGAAACCTGGATTTAAAAGACTCAGGTAATATAATGCCGGGGCATGGAGGTATTTTAGACAGGTTAGACAGTATTTTATTTGCTGCTCCTTTTGTCTTTATTTATTTTGCTTTTGTAATAAATTAGTAATGAAAATAAAGTTACATAAAGAAGGATATCCGGTAATAATCGTAGTGTTATTGCTTTTGCTGGTAATAGTAGTGCTGATTAATATATTATTTCCTAAACAAACACCAATTCATTATTTACTTTATCTTGCAGGATTGATATTTTATTTTTTTGTTGTCAGGTTCTTCAGGAATCCGATACGTGATGTTACTCCCCAAAATAATCTAATACTTAGCGGAGCCGACGGAAAAGTTGTAGTCATTGAGGAGGTTGAAATGAAGGAATATTTTAATGATAAACGAAAACAGGTATCTGTTTTTATGAGTCCACTTGATGTGCACGTTAACTGGTTTCCCGTAAGTGGTAAAATTAAGTATTATAAACATAATCCCGGTTCTTATTTTATTGCATCCAAACCTAAATCATCTGAGCAAAATGAGCGGACAACAGTTGTTGTTGAAACCCAAGACAATAAGGAAATTCTGTTCCGCCAGATAGCAGGCACTGTTGCCCGGCGAATTGTATGTTATGCTAAAGAAGGAAAAGAAGCTACTCAGGGTGAGGAACTGGGAATAATAAAGTTTGGTTCGCGGTTCGACCTGTTTTTACCTCCGGATGCTAAAGTAGAAGTGGAATTAGGGCAAAAGACAATAGGTTGTGAAACGGTGATTGCAAGGTTTTGACAAGTAAACTGTAATTTGTAATTGCAAAATATTTTAGTATTAAATTGGATTGTACCTGTCTGCATCGCTTATGCATAGCTTTATCGGAGCAAAGCCGACAAGGCAGGAATCCCGGTGTCTAACGTCCTTTAAGTTATAAACTTCAGGGTGCAGGGAAAAAGACAGAATAGTTATCTATAATTTACTAAATTCTTCAAGGGTTAAACCCGACTGTTTTAATATAGAATGAAAAGTACCTATAGGAATATCTTTTGTGTGAAATGCAACATAAGTTTGCCTACCATTAGGATGTCTCAAAATAATATGGGAGCCGGATTGACGTTTGATGACAAATCCAGCCTTCTGTAATTTTCTAAGGACTTCTTTAGATGAATAAGGCATCTTCCAATTCTATTGAAGAAATATATGACTCATTTTCTTTCTTAATGACTTCACCATTTGCTTTTCTCTCCTCAATCCATAATGTTAATAAATCATTCATGGCGTTTTTGGCTCCTTCAAGCCCTAATCCATGAGTGGTTAAACCTAAAGAAGGAACATAAGCATAATAGTAATCCTCATGGAAATCCTGCTCTTCAATTTTTTCATATAATATTGTATATTTCATTCTTTGTATTTTTACAAAAATAATCAATTATTAATTAAATGTTTACCAAAAACACATCTAAAACTTCTCATCATACTTTGTCCACAGGAAATCGCCCAATTCCCATGCTTTCTTAACAACCTTATTACCCCATTCATTTGTATAATTGGTGAGTAACAATATTGTTTCTTCAGGTTTATTCGGATCGTACATTTCAAGAGCTTCGGTTTCAATCTCTTTTTGCTTTTCAAATAATTCCTTCTGCCAGGGAGTCCACACTGCATCCACATCATATCGCATATCGCCCCAACGCTGGGCAGTCAGTGTTCCCAACCGGTTAAATGTCCACCATGCTGACTCATTAGTAAACCCATTTGGTCTTCCTGGGGTTTTATATGGCTTGGGAAGGTCGGTTACGCTGCAGTAAACCGGAATATAAATAGATGTTGCTACATTATCCATAGCCAGCCAAACCACACCGCCAATTTCATCAGGCAAATAGTTGCGGCATTGGATGATAGTTGCATACATAGTGTACCATCGGGCAATGGTTCTTTCTCCGAGAAATCTGATATCACCTGATTCATCATCAACATGATACCAGCCACCCCGGACATTTTGTATATTTAATTGATCATAAGGCATAAATGGATTTGCAAGCGGCGAAACAATGGTCTTCCCATCTTTATCCGATGTAGTAAGCAATCTTGTCATATCATAAGGAGTGCTTTCATAATAATCCTTAAATATGGAAACCAGCTTTTCAAGAGATACAAGTGTATCCGGCTTCACAGAAAACGGAAAATTTTCTGCATTGGGATCAAGATGTAATGAGGGAGCAAAAAGATCAAATACACGCCATTCTCTTCTGCGGGCTGCAATAGATGTACGGCTGTGCGGTGCATAAGCATAACAAAACCTGAATGGTTTCTCATCCGGGTTCCACCAGCCACTGTCTTTTGCCATCTCAAAAATATTTGCCGAAGCTAAAAAACAATCAGGGTCATTTAAATCAATTTGCCTGATAGTACTTGCGTTAGCATTTACACTAATGTGTTCATCAGGCACTCTTTGTGCAACCCAGATAGCGCCAACCTTTCCCTTTCCCGGACCTAAGATCTCAAAATGCCAGACCTCATTTTTATCAGCAATGGTCAGACATTCCCCTGCATCGCTCCAGCCATATTTCTTAGTCAGATCATCTGCCATTTTTATAGCTCCTCTTGCCGTAGAGCAGCGTTCCAGCATAAGCTGACATAACCGCTGGCAATCTATCAAACCGGAATCCGATTGAAGGCAATCCCTGCCACCGAAAGTGGATTCGCCTATTGCCAGTTGTTTTTCATTCATGCAGGGATAGGCAGTATTTATATAACCGTAAGTATGCCCGACTTGCGGAATTTCACCGATTATATTGTGAGAGTATGTCGGCATGGCAAAGGTGTCGCAGGCAACTCTTTTGTACATAGGAGTTGTTGAGCCGGGTTTATAATCTTTAGGTGGCTGAATATCAATCCATGAACGTGTCCTGTGGCTGTCGTCGGTATGTGAAGTGAACACCGAACCATCGACACTGGCTTTTTTACCAACTGTAATTGATGTGCAGCCATCGGGATAACCGCCAACCCAATCCGATTTATCTATTTGTGAATACCCTGATAATGATATTAAAAATGCCACACTTAAAAATAAAAAATATTTTTTCATAATGTAAAATTTACAATTTCATAATTCTCCAATTTCATTTTTTTTGCTCAAACATTTTATAATGTTCTCTAATTGCCGTTGATATTTTTTAATAACTATTTTTGCAGTAAAGAGCAAGTGCGAATTTATTATAAAATAAAATAAAGAGCCTGATAAATTTATAAATAAATGAGTGAGTTGATAAAACACGAATGCGGTATTGCCCTTATTCGCTTATTAAAACCCCTTGAGTATTACCTGTCGAAATATGGCACGGGGTTTTACGGGCTTAACAAATTACATCTGTTAATGCAAAAGCAACACAACAGGGGGCAGGATGGGGCAGGTATAGCCGGTATTAAGCTCGACATGGAGCCAGGGCATAATTATATCAGCAGAATTCGCTCAAATTCAGAATCTCCGATTAAAGATATTTTCAACAAGGTTTACAATAAGCTAATCAAACTGCAAAAAAAACATCCTGACCGTTTAAAAGATGTCCAATGGTTGAAAAACAATATAGACTTTACCGGTGAACTATTCCTCGGTCATCTTCGATATGGTACTTATGGACAAAATAAAATTGACAACCTACATCCTGTTATAAGAGCAAATAACTGGATAACACGGAATCTTGTTTTAGCCGGTAACTTTAATATGACAAATGTTGATGAACTTTTTAACAAGCTGGTTGAGTACGGTCAATATCCCGTAGAAACATCTGATACTATAACCATACTTGAAAAGATCGGTCATTTTCTTGATGAGGAAAATGAAAGACTTTACCGGCAATTTAAAAAAGAGGGTTATTCAAAAAAAGAAAGCACTGATAAAATTGCCGATAGCCTGGACTTACAAAGCATCTTGCAAAAATCATCCGTTAACTGGGATGGCGGTTACACAATCGCAGGATTATTGGGTCATGGAGATGCCTTTGTTTTAAGAGACCCATCAGGAATAAGACCGGCTTTTTATTACAAAGACGATGAAGTGGTGGTGGCTGCTTCCGAAAGACCCGTTATCCAAACTGCTTTCAATGTTCCGGTTGATAGAATTAAAGATTTGCAGCCCGGTCATGTCCTGATAATAAAAAAAGACGGACGAGCAGGTGAATTTCTTTGTAAAGAAAAAAGAGAACATAAATCCTGCTCTTTTGAAAGAATTTATTTTTCCAGGGGAACCGACAAGGATATTTACACTGAACGAAAGCGACTTGGAAAACTTCTTACACCTTCTATTCTGAAAGTTATTGATTACGATTTGGAAAACACGGTTTTTTCGTATATTCCAAACACAGCGTCGGTTGCTTTCCGTGGGCTTGCCGAAGAACTTGATTTATTCTGCAATTCGGTTAAAAAAGATAAAATCATTCAATTGGGAGAGAATATCACTTCTGAAAAGCTTGATAAAATTTTACAGTTAAAACCCCGAATTGAAAAAATTGCAGTTAAAGATGTTAAATTAAGAACCTTTATCACACAAGAAAATCAACGGAATGACCTTGTGGGACACGTATATGATGTTACCTATGGAATTATCAGAAAGGGAGTTGACAATTTATTGATTCTTGATGATTCAATTGTTCGTGGCACAACTCTAAAACAAAGTATCATCAGGATACTCGACAGATTAGGGCCTAAAAAAATAATTGTTGCTTCCTCTGCTCCTCAAATCCGCTATCCTGATTGTTATGGCATTGATATGACAAAATTGAATAATTTTATTGCTTTCAGAGCAACCATTGAATTGCTACGGGATACCAACCGGCAAAATGTCATTAACGAAGTTTATAAAAAATGCAAGGAGCAGGAAAACAAACCAAAGGAAGAAATTATTAACTATGTGAAAGAGATTTATAAACCTTTTACAGCCGGGCAAATCTCAGATAAAATTGCAGAAATGCTTACTACTAAACAAATTAATGCAGAAGTAAAAATAATTTATCAAACCATTGAAGACCTGCATGAGGCTATTCCAAATCATAAAGGTGACTGGTATTTTACCGGTGATTATCCGACCCCCGGAGGAAATAAGGTGGTTAACAAATCATTTATAAATTATATAGAAGGAAGAAATGAAAGAGCCTATTAAAATTTTAGATTTATGATTTTAGATTTATAGATTATTTTATTTTTCAAACTCATTATTAATCTTTGTGGCAATTTCAATAAATTCTTCCTCTGTCATTTCAACTTTAGGTTTACTGAAATCAATATCATTTCCGGTTCCTTTAAGCGGGATCAAATGGATATGGGCATGAGGTATATCCAATCCATACACAACCATACCGAGCCTGATGCATTTTACACTTTTCTCAATAGCTTCGGAAACTTTTTTAACAAAGTCAAAGAAACCAGTATATGTTACGTCATCCAAATCAAAGAGGTAATCAACTTCCTTTTTAGGAACAACAAGGGTATGTCCCTCAGTTAGAGGATTTATATCAAGGAATGCATAATAATTGTTATCTTCGGCTACTTTATACGAAGGAATCTCTCCATTAATAATTTTTGTAAAAATGCTTGCCATTATCTTGTTATTTCAATAATTTTAAAAGTAATAATTCCTGCCGGCACTTTTATTTCAGCGGTTTCGCCAACTTGTTTTCCAAGCAATCCTCTCGCTATTGGTGAGGTTACTGATATTTTACCCGACTTAAAATCTGCTTCCTGTTCAGGAACAAGCGTATATGTCATTTCAATCCCGTTTTTTAGGTTTTTGATTTTAATTGTTGATAAAAGCAAAACCTTTGAAGTATCTAATTTAGATTCATCAAATATTCTTGCATTCATTACCAACTCCTGCAATTTTGCAATTTTTAGTTCCAACAATCCCTGAGTATCTTTGGCGGCAGTATATTCAGCGTTCTCCGACAAATCACCTTTATCTCTTGCTTCAGCTATTTGCTTGGAAATAGCCGGTCTCTCGACCCTGATGAGTTGCTCAAGTTCGTCTTTTAAGTTTTGCAATCCTTCTTTTGTATAATAATTAACTTTCGTCATGTTACTACTTTCAGTTAAAAAAAAATATAAAAAGACCCTTGAAATTAAGGGTCCTTTTATTAAATCTGTGTGATATAAAAGTAAAATCCGACCGTACCTTATAAGGTAAATCTAATCCCTATAGAATGAGTATTATTAAAATGATCAGTAGGTCTAAATGAATAATCTACAGCAAAAATACTTCCTTTTTCTTTATTTAAAGGAACCTGAACAGTAAAACCACCGCTAAATCCTTTGTTTGCATTTGATCTTTCCGGATCGTCAATATTCTTCCCAATGCCTTCTTCGTACGAATATGCCGCTCTCAGCAATACGTAATTTTTATACGAGTATTCCCCGCCAACAATTAATTGGTCTTTTGTAAAGGAGTTTGATGCAAAATTTCCTGCAATTGTAAATCTCGATTCGTCGAATAAAAAGTCATAGGCTACTCCAATATTCAATTGTGCAGGTAATTCAAAAGCCGCTCCTCTCTGTGTCATAGTATATTTATTATCTTTTCCGGCATACAGCGTTTTTAATGAATATCCGTCGCCTGAGAACTTCATTTTTGGTCCCCAGTTTCTTAATGAAACACCAAATTTAACGTTTTCCTTCTCACCGGCAACATATTGAATGCCGGCGTCAATTGCAACACCCTGAGCAGAAGCATCCGAGATTGATTCGGAAATAATTTTCAGTGTCAATCCCCCGTAAATGCTGTTAGAGAATGCTTTTGCATAACCAAGTGCAATATTAAGATATCGTGGAGAGAAAGTACCTATGCCTCCTTCCGGTGAACCAACTGTTGTTTTCTCAATTTCACCAAAATTCATTGACATAACGCTTACACCAATTACACCTGCATCGCTAACTCTCGCAGTAATACCAAACGACATAAGCTTAATGTCAGCTCCTCTCAACCAATCAGTATAAGAGAATATTAACTCTGTTTTCTGAGTAAATGCAATACCTGCAATATTGTTAAACATTCCTTCTAATCCCTGCACATTTGCAACATTCACTCCACCCCATCCCGAACTTCGTGCCCACGGATTTATGAGAAGTTCTGCCGCTCCTGCCTCACCTGACCTGTCTTTATTACCGGCATTGACTTTATGTACGGGAAACGCTATAATACTTATTAAGAATATTACACCTAAGTATTTATAAAAATTCTTCATACTAATATATTTTTAATGTTTCATTAATTATTCTTTCACAAAATATTAGAATTCGTTGAAGTCTTCAACTCGTAATGAACCAAACCATTTAATAATCTTTTCATTGCCGGTAGTTTCATCTTTTACATGTATTAAATAAATACCACCTGCAATAGGTATTCCTGCGTGGTTTTTTAAATCCCAGTCAATGAATGTAACCGGATCATCTTTTGAATATTGCCTTATTAATGACCCATTCACATTATAAATTGTTACCGTACATTTTTCCGGCAGGTAAGTAATCTTGATCCTGTTATCTAAAGGAACCCTTTCATACGCTGAATATGCGTAATAGGGATTCGGAACAACATTTATCATGTCGAGATCATCTTCAGCTTTCGTTTGGTTATAATATGTAGTGGCAATTCCTTCGGTTGAAAAACTATATAAAGGGTAGTATTTATTTTCACCTTCGCCATAAACCGAATCAAGCGGTTCTGAATAATACCTTTTATAAGGTTTCCCTATTCTTATCCTGATTCTTGCTTCATTCGACAACCACTCTTCATTGTCAACCGATAAAGGAATACCTGCGTACATTACACTGGCATATATTAAACATCCATATTGCTGATAAAGTACAGGTGGAATAGTATCAATAGTTTTTACTAATGTTTTACCTGCATCATAAGCCGGGAAATCATATTTCAAATAAGTGTTTTCAATTGTACCGCTACGCATTATATATACATAATGCTTTCCGCCAAATAAAGGAAAAGCAGAAGGCATGTCAAAATATGATGATGTCGGATTGAAAAGCATGTCTCTTCCGTTTTCACCTACTAACCATGAATCTTCACCAAACATGATATTTAACCTTTCACCGGTTTCAAGGTTAATGGCATATCCGGGGAACCAGCCCATACCGTAAGGATGAATATAATTCGGATCATCCGGATTATCACTTGAAGGAACATCCGGTTCTGCAGGATTTCCGTCTTTATCTAAAGAAGGTGAACGCCTTAATAAAAATCTATCGGCATTACCTTCGGATAAAGTAACATCCGGGCACATCTCAATAACAGGACTTCTCGTCCATTTCGATTTATCCGGCGTTAAAACAATATCAATGCTGGAAATAGCTTTTAATCCCCCACTCCCAGATTTGGAAATTTTATCGAAAGCAGGAGCACATCCTGACATATTCTGATCAACGGCAGCACACATACAATATGGCGCCCAGGTACCGTTTACAATTTTTTCATAAGCCTCATCCGGATCCAATGGGTTGGGGGGACTGCCTGACATTTGCCAATCATCATTACCCGAATTTTGGTCATCCTTGTATGTTCCGGAACGAATCCAATTAAGCGGATTGGAAGGAACGTCATAATCAGACACACCGCCTAACCATTGTCTCGAACTGTCGGCATATTCAATGGAAAATTCAATCAATCCGTTATTCTCAGCAGGTATTTCATAAATAGCTTCACCGACGCTGGTATTCATTGCTCCTATTTTATATGGACCGGGTTCGAAAACAGGACCGAATGTTATAGAAATACCGAGTTCGGGTAAAAGTTGCTCATAATTAATATTTGTACTTGTATCGGAAACATATTTATTCCCGGTATTCAAATCTGTTAATACCCATTTTCGGGTTGCATTTACACCAATAGTATCACCTCCGGGGCGCATTCCTTCGGCTCCTGTTACTTTGTGATATGTATAATGGAAAAACGCAGTATCAAATTTTAGGCTGTAGTTAGCACCTTTTACGTTTAACGGGTCAATAACTCTAATATTTACCGGGCCATTGCCATATTTGTAAATCGCGTTATAAGCTAATGGATAGTCCGGGTCACCATAATTATTATAAATTGTATCTCCCTCCGGAGTAATTTCTTTAATTACTGATAAAGCAGGAGGTTGATTTAAAATTTCTTCTATGGTTTCTTCTGATAATTCCAATACCATTCCTCCATTGCCCTGTCCTTCAATTCTTGTAATTTGCGGTCCGTCTCCATATTCCGAATTCATAATAATTCCATTAATAGATTTGTGGGGGATGGCAGTATATAACTGGATATTTTTACGACCTGCCAGATACGGTTTTTTCTGTCCGTCAAGCTTTGTAGGATCGGTTTGGTCATAATCCTTAAAGTTATTATAACCATAAGCCAAAACACTATAATAATATTGCTTATGATTAACAAGCGTTTTGTTTTCGGTTGCAAACCGATCCTCGAATATTCTGAATGAATGGACAACTCCGTTATCACCTCCATCAACTTCAACAACCGGAACATTGGCTCCGATTGCCTGATCATAATAAAAATTAACAAGTTGCCCTACACCGTTTTTAATACTAAACTCAGCTACCAATCTTACTTTATCCGGATCATGTCTGCTTTCAGATATTGTAACAGTTGCATCCTTTAACTGGAATATCTGGTATCCCTCAAAATAGTAATAGGGATCGTACGCCTCCGGTGTGCCTATCAAAGAGTCAGGTGTTTGAGCTTTGATCTGTGGATCAAGTTCTTTATAAGATTCTTTATAATTATTAGATGTTTTGCTGTTCGTAATATATACTATTAACTCCTTGTCAAGTTCCCGGAAAGTTAAATCAGGTGCATCGGGACCATTTATAACTTTAAAACAATTATCGAAAAGTGCCTGGCATTTATCATCAACTACACGAAGTAATTCAACAGATGCCCATGCACCTCCTGCAATTGCTCTTGCCCATGGAATACCGACTGTAATATAATTAACAGCGCCCGGCTGCAATGTAAACGGACCGGCAGATTGCATAAATCGTCTGTCGTAAGGATTGTTTCCTGTAACTTCTTCTGTCCAGTAATAATCGTTTTGGTTAAAACCTCCGTTGGGAGGAATGCCTCCCGTACCCCAGTTACAAGGATCGGTATCACCGGGGAACATAAAATCACATTCAGGTCCTAATGCGCCTGAATTAATGTGTGCATTTCCTCCATAAAGCATCCTTGAATTATCTTTCCAAAATCCTCTTAAATAGTTATAATATTCCGGGGCAATTCCCGGGTCTCCTTGGGGACCGCCTGAATTATTATGATATACGAACCTTCTCATTCCATAACGTTCATCATCAACAATGCCGTTTCCAAAGTTAACTCCGTTAATAGCCTCGGCTCTTATTTTAAATAATCCTGACTGAATACTGTCAGGCGGACCGTAATACCTAATTATCTCTGTACCATGAAAACTGACAATGCTGCAATCACCATCGAAAGAAGGTCCTAAAAGTCCGTCGCCATAAAAAGCCGGGTTATCGCATGTATCAGGGTCCATGTAAGGTCCCTGGAAGAAGTCAACGCCAATGGCAGGAGGCTGATCACCGTAAGCTTCAGGCTCTCCTCCTCCATCAACAGGTGTACCGTTATAACAATAACCCAAGCCCCTGTTAACATCACAACCCACGTAATCGTCCCATGCATAACCAAGATCGGTATCAACCCACGGACTAAAATAAGTTTGAGTTAATACATAAGTTGAACGGTTTATTATTTCATAACTATAAAATGTCATGTTATTAATTTCATCATTGGTTGCAAATCCGAATGCCTGTGCACGAATTTCCATACCAATTGCAGCCCCGTTTGTTTCTGTGTGGAAATTTCCTTTATCATTAAATATCCACCACAGGGTTTCATCACCTTTTAATACCTGGTCAACGAGTATCCCGCCAAAATAATCAGGATAATAAAGTTCTGTCTCCATGGTAGGTGTTGGAACATAATTAGGATCGCCTGCATAATTAAGCGGACACAGCTCATTAGTGATATCATAATAAGGATAGTCGCCGCTGCCCGGGTCATAATCACCATCGCCATCAACATCTTTAAAAGGCGCTAAATAATAGCTTTGTCCTTTTGAAATATCACCATGAGCCGGATACTCAAGAATAGAATTGGGTATTGAATAGCCTGGGAAATCTTCAGCCTTGTTGTCGCTGTTAAACCAATCAATAAATTCATCAATCTCGGCACGGGTAATCCTAAAGAATTTATCCCATTCCGAGCAAGTTTCTTCATCAATAGCCGCAGTACCATCAATAGTTAAGGGTCCTGTCCAGTAATCTTGTCCTATCTGGCGGTATCTTAATGCAGCTAATTTAAGCTGGTTATTGATATCAAGTCCGCCGATCCATAATGAACCGGAAAATAAGGATGTTGCCGATCCGTTAGCAGGAATAAAATACTGAGCGCCTATACCGCCCGGTAAATCCCACCACATGTCGCCACCTGTATTAATTCGTGCTCTTACATTGTTCACATGCAAAAACCTGTATCCTGACGGTGCTCCACAACCGGCTGCCGTGGATTTTATACTTTCGGTGCTTTTAAAACTGCCGAACTGAAATTCTCTGGCAACACTCAGGCGGGCAACAGATAGACAGAACAGCAAAATAAACAGAATTCGGAATATATTTCTCATAACTTAGTATAGTTTTAGTTTCTATTCAAATAATTATGTTTTATAAATTAAAAGTTAAACATTATACCGAGACGAATTAGCCTCGGACGGCTATAATGATAGGGACTATTTATTCTGAGGGCATAAAGATCGCGGTATGATTGCGGATCGATTTGTTCGTTGATCTCCCTTTGCCACTCAGCAGCAGCAAGATATCCATCATCGCCAGGATTACCTGTCGCCGGATAAACTCCTAATACGTTCTTAACATTAAAGAGATTTAATACCTGTAAATAAATATTGAAATAAGTTCTGTTATCACCGCTTCCGTGTTTCAGATAAAATTCCTTATCAAGTCTCATATCAACCCTGAATTGCCAGGGTAACCGGGAGCCATTCATAGTTCCTTTCAGAATTCGTGTGGCGGGCGTAGTTATTGCGTTGATATTTTCCTGGGCAGTATATGGAGTTCCCGAACCACCGGTAATTGTAAAGTTAACCCCCATATTTTTCAATATCTGCACGGCTTTCTCGCTGTCAGTCCCTTTGTTCCTTGTAATTGTCGGACCGTTATAATCTTTACCCTCTCCATACCTGTAGTCTATAGTTATGTTGAAAGCATGTCTTCTGTCCCAAGCCAATGGATTAGTAGTACGAAGGTTTGGTAAACCCGATGCTACTAAAGCAGCAGCAGTTGTACTGCTCGATCCTGTTCCGTCGGCAAACTGTAAAGTATAACTTGCATTTATTCGTGTATTACTGTTTAATCGTCGCTGGTCATAAGTTACGGTTAATCCTTTAACAGTTCCAAAGTCAATATTATTAAAAGATGTATAATCTCTCGGATAGGCGCCGTTAAACCGGTATATTTGGATGTCATCACGCATTTCACGATAAAATGCAGTAAGCTTCAATGAAGATTTATTGGTTAGTTTTTGCTGAAATCCTAACTCGTAGTCAATTGTCTTGGTGGGTTTCAGGTTAGGATTATTAATATTTCCTCCAATAGTATTAATAAAATAATAAGAAGAGGGGTCAGCCGCTACATTAGTCATCGGTCTTTGAGTTAATACGTCATAGTGAGCAAAGAACAAGGCTTCATCTGAAATAGGGAATGAGAAAGATATCCGTGGCATAACATTCCACTGCGGCTCATAATCCTTAAATGCGCTGTAATTTATGAATTCCTGGTTAGGATCAATTAAAAGAGGTGAAACACCTGAACCGACGTCAAGCACATTAGGGTCCTGAATTTCAACACCATCAGCGTTATACCAGGTAAATTCATTTCTGTATCCTGTTATTATGGTAGGGTCGCTCACATTATCAACGTAAACAACATAATCATTCCCCATGTTTCCGGGGTGAGTTACTGTTTTCCCACCTACCTCTGTAACTTCATTAACCGTATAAGCCGGGTAAAATAAAAACGGGTCTTTTAAAACAGGCTGGTTTGCATCAAAACGATCGACACGAACACCGACATTAAATATAAGGTCGCGGAATGCAAATTTGTCTTGTATATAACCCGCCATATAAATAGGCTCATAAGCCGGCATCGGTCGTAAATAATCTCCGTTTTCATCTTTCTTTGTAAAAAAATCATTCCAGCTCGGCTTACTCGTTAATTTATTTCCTTTATAATCATATCCATAGTAATTAGCGACATAATGACCATCATTCAATAATTCATCGGCGCTGAACATATCAATCGAGTATAAATCTTCGCCAACATTAATTGTATGCATATTCCCATCCTTGTCGTAATACTGGATAGACTTTTTTTCCATATCATAAGAGTCAATCAAAATAAAATCAAGTCCTTTTTCATCAAGCCCAAGCTTGTTCCTGAGATTTTTATCAAAGGCAGTTTGAGTTAATTCGTCGTATTTTCTATTATATATAATAGTATCCATAAAAATACCATCATGATATATCGCAATTGGATTATCAACATCTAACTGTCCGATGTGGAAATTGGTTAAAGCTCTCATTCGGGTCCAAAGGTTATTTGCATCATAATAATACCCCCTGTTCGTCCTTTGATTGTATTGAAAACCAAATTTAATTTCATTATTTCCAATATCGGCAGCAGCAGAAGCATTTATTGATATTTGTGTATTATTGCTTTCCGCATATACTGTTTGTAATGAACCGGGTGCTGCCCACAATCCATATACATTTGGCGGTCCCTGTCCATTAGCCAAACCTCCTGATAACCACAAATCATCCAAATTGTCAATTAACCCGGGATATAATTCGTAAATCTGCCTTGTATAATTTGCCACATAAGGATTATAGTCAAATTTTTGAAAGATATAAGCTGTATCATAATCCCAGCTATTTAACAGCCAAACATTTTCATATTCTTTATCACCGATGGTTTCATCGCCTAATTCAAAGGTTGGGGTTTTATATGAAGAATATTTTCCCAGGTAACCATATTCAAACAGATTATCTTTATGATAAGGATCCATTCTCCGTGTACGATACTGAGAATAGTCTGCCTGAATGCTGTAATAAACATTTTTTATTACTGAAGCGCTTTCACTGCTTGAAGGAAATCTCTGTGTAAATTTTCCAAAAACCCTCCATGTATTGTTCATTGATAAATAATTCCTGTCATAATTGAACATGGAATGGTATAAGCTGAAATTTTTTCCATCGTTATAGATATACTGACCGCCAAAAGTAAGGTTAGTATATTTTGTTGTTCTTATATCGATTTTACCGGATAAGTTAATGCCATACCTGCTTGTATTTGGTGTAGCTTTTTGGTTTTCCAGATCGCTCTCTCTGACAAATCCGGTATTAGTAAAAGTACCTCCGCTAGCCATACCTGTCGGACGAAGAGGGCTTTCTTCAAGATTTCGTAACACATCATCCTCTGCCACCCATACACCATTGGCAGTTGGTCTGCTGTCTTCCTGATAAATTAAATCGCCTGAGATAAAATATCCTAATAATGATGTTTGCTCCTCCTTTTTTCCTTTGATTAACGGACCTTGTACACTGAATCCAAGTCTGCTGTATCCGAATGCATCCAAAAATTTAGAAGACTGTAGTTCAATACCGGCTCCGAACTTACGTGATGGACCTTTTGTAGTTACATTGATAATACCACCTCTTGCATCGCCATATTGTGCCGGTAAACCACCAAGGTAAACAGCCACCTGTTCAATAGCGGATTGAGGCAGGGTGGACGAACCTAACACCTTAATCCCATCAATATACATAACTGTTTGATCGGACCGGGCGCCCCTGACACTTCCTCTCTCACCGTCAGCAGAGAACACACCTCCTACACTGGTAGCAATTGAATTTGCATTCCGGTTAGGCATTTTCTTAATTTCTTCTGCCGTTACGGTACCTCCTGATACCGTTTCATCCTTGTTAATAAGAGGTATCTTATAGTCGGAAACAACGATTTCTTCGAGTTGCGCTGCCGTAGATTCCATTTCTATATCATAGAAACGGATCTGATCGGCATTGATAACCATACCTCTCACTAAAACCGTTTTATAGCCCACATAAGTAGCTTTAAGATCGTAAGTTCCGGGAGGGATCGGTTTTATAATATAATTTCCCTCAAAATCGGAAGTTGCACCGCCTACCAGCGTTCCACCCAATTCAAGAATAATATTTGCAAAAGGAACTGGCTGCCTGGTTTCTTTATCTACAATCTTACCCTTAAGTGACCCGGATTGTGAAAAGACTAACAGATTAGCGGTTAAAATAAACCCAATTGTTAATAGTAAATTTTTTAACATACCATATAATTTTATGTTAGATTATACACTGTGCTTTAAAAAAGGGGGTAAAGTTAATAATAAAAAAATGTAATCTCCAAAATTTTTTTTATCCCAATACTTTAAATTCACACCCATTTGTACTAAATATTGCTTATATTGATTAGATATAAGGAGCATTTAAAATTTCTGAATATATAACAGCTTTTCTTAAATTAAAATCCTCTATGTATTTTTTGATTTCTGATTTTTCTTCAATATCGATATACGAGAACTCCTCCTTCTTAAAGCTTACACGTTGTCCTTCCTGTAAAAAGTCCGATAGTTCTTCACGTAAAAATGGCTGGGGTTCCTGTTTTTTAACCTCCTCTTCATAAACCTCAACTCTTTCAGGTTCATTTTCAATCGGTTCAATAAATGATTCATACGGTTGAGGATGTGGGGACTCTTCTCCTAATAATATTTGTTCTAAGAAGGAAGCACCCGACTTTTCTTTTTCCCCGGAAGGCTGTGGATTTTTAGCATGTTTTTTCTTCTGCCCTTTACTATATATTGTATAAGCCAGCCAAATAATCCCGATTATTATGGGTAACAATTCTTCCATAAAAGCTAATCAGTTAACATCATTTTAAAATTGTGCGTAAATATAATATAATATTTTTGAAAAAAAAGAGAAAATCAGTTTTCGGTAGAATAAAATCAGTTTTCGGTAAAAAATTAGTGATTGTATATTGAATATTTTCTATTGTATTCTGACCTATCATAAATATGGTTGACAAAAAACACCAAATTTTTATTTTAATTGTTGATAATACTCCATGGTTCTTATGTTTTCATTAATCTCGTCGGAAGCTATCTCACCGTCAATCAGCCTGATTATGCGATGAGCATGTTGTGCAATATCTTCCTCGTGAGTTACTACAATAATTGTATTTCCGGCTTTATGAATTTTTTCAAGCAAACCCATTATCTCAATGGAGGTTTTCGAATCGAGGTTACCGGTAGGTTCATCTGCCAGGATAATAGACGGATGATTTACCAAAGCCCTTGCAACAGCCACCCTTTGCCTTTGACCGCCGGACAGTTCGTTCGGTTTATGCTCCATACGGTCAGACAAATTAACATCTCCAAGAACTTCCTCAGCCCTTTGCAAACGATTTGATTTGTTAAAGCCTGCATAGATAAGCGGAAGTATAACATTTTCAAGCGCTGTGGAACGAGGCAGGAGGTTAAATGTCTGAAAAACAAATCCTATTTCCTTATTCCTGATTTCAGCCAAATGGTTATCGTCTAACTTACTTACATCTTTGCCATTTAAAATGTATTGTCCACCAGTGGGAGTGTCGAGACATCCTAAAATATTCATCAACGTTGACTTTCCGGAACCTGAGGCACCCATTAAAGCCAAAAATTCATTTTTGTTTAAAGTCATCGAAATCGAACGCAAAGCCTTTACAACCTCTGTGCCGACTTTAAAGTATCTCTTTATATCGACAAGTTTAATAATTTCTTCATTCATATTAACTAATTTTGTTATGAGCAAATATAGAAACTATTATCAAAACCTGATAATAAAATCTTCTTTGCTTAATTCTTTTTTTAAAAAAACCAATCCCATAAAAAAAATATCTACGGTTAATGTTACTGAAGCATGATTTTGAACATACTTCCAGGCAGCTTCCATTCCCTTTGACCAATGAATATCATCAAAAATTAAAACAGAATTGTTATTTACTTTTTGCAGTATTTGTTCAAAATATTTAATTGTCGGTTCCTTCCTGTGGTTCCCATCTATAAAAACGAAATCTATCTTATCGGTTCTATTAATAACTTTTGGGAGTTCATCATTAAATTTTCCGGTTATTAACTCTATATTTTTAATATTAAGTTTTCTGAAATTTTCAGTAGCAACAGAAGAAATATTCGGACATCCCTCTATCGTTATCACTTTCCCGTCAGGGTTTGCCAGTGCCATATAAGCAGAACTTAAACCTAACGATGTACCAAGTTCAAGAATTGTATGGGGGTTAAAATATTTTACCAGCCTGTAAAGCAATCTGCCGTATTTTAATGGCTTGGAAGAATTTTTTGCAATTTGTTTGATTTTTCTTTGCGATCCTTTATCAACTGCCGACCCAGCGCCAAAGTCTTCTATATTAATGGTTTTATTATTCCTTAAAAGTTCTTTTTTAAGATTTTCGACTTTTATATAATCAGAGGTTTTCGATTTGTCTTCAAAAACCCTGGTAATCAGATCAAAAAGAAAGGGTGGGTGGACATCATGCTTGGTTTGTGAAAAAAAACGATATGCTAAGTATTTTCTGATAAAACTAAAATTTTGCATAAAGCAAAGTTAATTAAATTATTCATCTTACGATTTCGAAAAAACTTGTAAGATATAAAAGACATTGCAGGTTTACCTGTTATATAAAAGTTCGTACTTTTGAGCCTTATAAACTGAATGAAAACAGGAATGCAAATTTCTTTAATTGTAGTTTATTTAAAACCACACAGTTAAATTATCAGAAAATTGCAAAGTTTATGCGTTTCAGTATAACGGGTTGGTAAATTTTAGATGAAAAAAAAACTTCTTCAATCAGAATTTCTGAAAAATGTTATTACCCTGATGAGCGGGACTGCTATTGCACAGGCAATTCCTGTATTGATCTCTCCCATCTTAAGCCGGTTATATACGCCTGAAGACTTTGGCGTCCTGGCACTATTTATGTCAATTGCTGCGGTTATAAGCGTAATTGCCACCGGACGATATGAATTAGCTATAATGCTGCCTAAAAAGAAAAGGGATGCATATAACGTTTTGGCTCTATCGCTGCTATTTACATTTATAGTTTCTGTTTTTACATTCATTCTGGTTGTTATATTTAAAAAGCCTGTTGCTATTTTTTTTGAAGAACCGGGAATAGAACCCTGGCTTTATTTTTTACCCATTGTTGTGTTGTTTGCAGGGATGTACCAGGCTTTTAACTATTGGTCAACAAGACACAAAACATTTAAAAGAAATGCTACCGGCAGGGTTTCCCAGTCAACGGTTATGTCTGCCACAAACATAGGAATGGGAGTTGCAAAGGCAGGCTCTTCCGGTCTGATACTCGGTTATATCCTCGGTCAGGTTGTTGCCGCATTAGTCTTAGGCTGGCAAACATTAATACATCTGAAAGAAATAAGAAAAGAGATAACACGGAAAGAAATAATTGAAAATGCTAAAAAGTATAAGAATTTTTTAAAAATAAATACCCCACATGCTTTTTTGGATTCATTACAGAATAATGGAATTATTTATTTGATAATGTTCTTTTTTTCAAAACTCATTTTGGGGTCATACTCGTTTGCTTTCAGGGTTTTAAAAGCTCCTGTGGGATTGATTGGTAATGCAATATACCAGGTCTTTTATCAAAAAGCTACAGAAGCATTGAAAAATGGACAGCAAATACAACCAATGGTTAGAAGAATTTACAGAAATCTGTTTTTGATCGGATTTCCGGTGTTTTTTCTTTTGTTCCTTTTCGCACGACCTGTTTTTGCTTTTGTTTTTGGAGAAGAATGGAAAATTTCAGGCGAGATAGCACAAATTTTAATGCCCTGGTTATTTTTGAATTTTATTGCTAATCCTGTTTCATGTATAGCTATTATAATGAATAAGCAAAGAGAAGCAATGTTTATTACCTTTGTAGATATTACTTTTAAAGTAATAGCAATAGTAATTGGCGGGATAAGTAATGATTTTAAATTAGCATTCATTATAATGAG
>JAIORT010000750.1 GCA_021107975.1 Bacteroidales bacterium
TCGCATAAAATCAAAACTTCCCATCCATACCAGCCCGTTAATTTCAATCGAATCCTTACCATCTGTAAAATCAGATGGAAACATAATCCGCTCCCCCCTATTTCCCTTATTTCCCCTATTTCCCCTATTCCCTATTAACCCCAAATCCATCAAAGCCATCTCAAGTCCAAACCGGATAGAAGGGAATTCTAACAGACCTTTATCAAGATAAAATGAGTAATTATTTATATTCTCACAAACTTCTTCAATCTTTTCCTCATAATCTTCCCTGTCGTCGATGCTAAGGTCTTTCAATAAACTACATTCACCAATTCCGACAATTTGCGAATCAGAAACATCGTATATAAAAATAAACCACGAATCCTTTGTTGTAAGCTTACCACGGGATGTGCCGGCAGGGCGTTTGAATTTGAGTGTGTATTTTTTCCAATTGGATCGGAGCATAAAATTTTTGATAAAATTATAAAAAACAATAGAATTTAATGTGTATTTTTGTAATAATTATTGTGTATAAATTATTTATTATGAGAACAAATATTGTTATAGATGATTTTTTAATGGAAGAAGCTTTAAAATTAAGCGATCTAAAGACGAAAAAAAGTGTTATTGAAAAAGCTCTTAAATTATTGATTCGTTTAGAAAAACAAGATTCAATTAAAAAATTACGGGGAAAGCTGAAATGGGAAGGTGATTTAAATAAAATGCGTTCAGAATGATTTTAGTAGATACTTCTGTTTGGATTGATTATTTTAATGGTATTAGTAATCAAAAGACGAATAAATTGGATTTGATTTTAGGTATTGATGTGGTTATAACCGGTGATATTATTTTAACAGAAATACTTCAGGGATTCAGAAATGATAAGGATTATAAAATAGCAAAAAAACAATTGGGATCTATCTATTATTATCAATTTTTAAACAAAGACATATCAATAAAAGCGGCTGAAAATTTTCGATTTTTAAGGAAGAAAGGAATAACTATCAGGAAAACGACCGACATATTAATTGGAACTTTTTGTATTGAATACAATATCCCTTTATTACATGATGACAAGGATTTTGAGCCGATGGAGAAATATTTATATTTAAAAGTAATTTGAATTTGCCTGACTAATTTCAGATAACCAACCCAATCCCAAAACTCAAAGAAAACAACAAGCTGGCAATCGCCAGTTTTTTAAGATATGGATCCAGTTCTTCCGGAATCGTGTTTTTAAACACGACCGCAACATTTATCCAAAGCATTGGTATAGTAAGTAAAAATAACATCTGGAAAGGAGAATGATAATTAATGAGCATATAAGTAAGACCGGTAATGATAGAGCTTAATAAAAGGAACAAATGATACCATTTGGCTTTCTCAATACCCATTTTAACCACCAAAGTGTGCTTTCCTGATATTTGGTCATTTTCCCTGTCGCGCATATTATTGAGATTTAAAACACCGGCGCTCAGAAAACCCATGGCAGATGCAGGAAGTAAAAGTTCCCATTTTAAGATGTGTGTGTTCAGGTAATAAGTTCCAATTACACCGGTTAACCCAAAGAAAAGGAACACAAAAAGATCGCCGAAACCAGAATAGCCATAAGGATGTTTTCCAATAGTATATTTTACAGCCGCAACTATGGCACCAAGTCCAAGTGCTACGAAAATTAATCCGGTAGTCACTGTTATTCCTTTTGTTCCTTCATATATCAACCACAAACCACTCACAAGTGAAAGAACCATAAAAAGTATAACCACCCGTTTCATTTTTTTTGGAGTGATAACTCCGCTTTGCACAGCCCTTTCCGGTCCTTTTCTTTGGATGTTGTCAACCCCGTATTTCGAGTCGCCATAATCATTTGCAAGGTTTGAAAGAATTTGGAGAAATAATGTGGTAAAAGAAGCCAGAACACATACTTTCCAGTTAAAAGCGCCATCGTAAAAAGCAATAAAACATCCGAGTGCTATGCTTGAAAGCGATAACGGCAGGGTTCGTAATCGAAAGGCTTGTATCCAGGGTTTAAGATTCATCTGTTTCGATAAGATTTTTAAGAGTAATAAGAAAGTTTTCTACTTTTGGAAAAAGAGGTTGTATAGATTCCTGATCATGAAAAATAAAATCTTCATAATCACCCGATTGTCTTAAATCAAAAAGTTTAGAGTAAAGAAAACCCAAATTTTCGTCAATACGTTTTGTTTTAATAAAGTGAAGATGAAATTGATTTTTGGTACCTGTATGAGTTTTAGTTATAATATTTTTTTTTATAAATAAAGAGTTAGTAGCATAAAAGCATGAATAATACAACCTGTTTGCTACTGCATTCCAGTGTTCTTTCTCAGCTAGTATTTTAGCTTCTTCAAAAGTTTCGAAGGCTCGGTCAAGCCTATATTTAATTAAATCGTTTTTGGAAAACTTCATAACTTTACGCCTTCTTTTTGTATAAACTGATAGAGAGGTGTAATCTCATATTTTTCCCATTCCTCCTTATTGTGCATAATTGTACCGAATATCTCATTAGTTTCTAATTCAGAATAAAAAAGATTTTTACGAATTTCGTCTTTTATTTTCTCACTTTCTTCTTTATCAAGTAAAATTAAAAAATCCCAGTCAGATTCCTCATGATAGTCGCCTCTCGCCCGTGAACCAAAAAGAATAACTTCGGCTCTGTCGTCCACTTTATGTACAGCATTTTTTACTATTTTCAAAACTTGTTGTTTTTCCATTACAAAAGTTTGTTTCAATTTTATTGCAAATTACGGAAATTTCGGGAACTTTTTAAAATCAGGATCACGTTTTTCAAGGAATGCCTTTTTCCCTTCCTGTGCTTCGTCAGTCATGTAATACAGAAGTGTTGCATTACCTGCCAATTCCTGAATACCGGCTTGTCCGTCTAACTCGGCATTCAGTCCCATTTTAATCATTCGCAACGCCATGGGGCTTCGCTTCATTATAATCCGACACCACTCAATGGTTGTATCTTCTAATTGATTCAACGGAACAACTTTATTTACCATTCCCATTTTTTCAGCTTCTTCGGCAGTGTATTGCAGGTTCAGGAACCAAATCTCACGAGCTTTTTTCTGTCCGACATGTCTGGCGAGATATGACGATCCAAACCCTGCATCAAAACTGCCAACTTTTGGTCCGGTTTGCCCAAACCTTGCATTATCAGAAGCAATAGTCATATCACACATTACGTGCAACACATGCCCGCCGCCAATTGCATATCCATTTACCATAGCAATAACCGGCTTAGGTAAAGAACGTATTTGTTTTTGTACATCTAATACATTTAATCTCGGGACACCATGTTTGTCTAAATATCCGCCTTCGCTTTTATAATTCTGGTCGCCCCCGCTGCAAAATGCCTTATTGCCGGCGCCTGTCAGAATAACAACATAAATATCCTGATTTTCGCGACATATTTTAAATGCCTCTCCAATTTCGTTAACAGTTGTCGGACGAAAAGCATTGTGAACTTCAGGGCGGTTAATAGTTATCTTTGCAATTCCTTCCCAAAATTCAAATAAAATATCTTCGTATTGTTTTAAGGATTTCCAGTTATGTATAAAGCTCATTTTTTATTATGTCTAAAAATTCGTTAATTTTTCAGTACGGATCATGACTTAAAATTTTAAATATTCAAAATACTCCTTCAAAGTTACTGCATTTTTTTCATTCGGAGTAAAAACTTCAAGAATTGCAGGTTTATTGTTTGGCTGTAGTTTATAAAATTTTTCAAGTGATGTATTTAAAGAGTTAAGGTTATTTGCCGAATAATAAGGAATGTTAAAATTTTTTGCGATAAATTCGGCTTTCCAGTTGTGTTTGGTTTCAAAAAATTCTTCTAATTGATCGGTTTCTCCCGGACCAGGGATAAACCTAAAAATACCCCCGCCGGAATTATTTATTATTATGATTCTTAAATTTTCGCTCAGATAGTTATTCATCAAAGCATTTGAATCGTAGAAAAATCCAAGATCGCCTGTGATGATGGTTGTTGGTTTTTTAGAAACATAAGCAGCTCCGGCAGCCGTGGAAACAGTTCCGTCGATTCCGCTGGTTCCGCGGTTTGAGTTATAAGTCAGTTTTTGAAAAGGTTTGAAAAGCTGAACATACCTGACCGGTGTGCTGTTTCCCATTTGTAAATTACTTCCTTTGGGAATGGCTTTTAAAATAGTTTCAAAAACTTTCAGATCGGAAAATTCACATTTGCTTAAAAACTGTGCATGTCTGTTTTCTGAACGTTTATCCCGTTCAATCCAATTAAAATTAAACTTGCTTTTCTTTGGCTTAACAAGAGGTAAAATTTGACCAAAAAAAGTTATCGGTTTTACAGGAATACCAGATGTAAGACATTGATAAGTATCCATTTGAAAATCTGTCGGATCAATATGCCAATGTTCTATCGGTTTATTTCCTTTGTGCCGGTGAGGCAGGTTTCTGATGAAAGCTTTTATCTTTTTAGAAATTACCGGGCCACCAAACGTAACTAATAACCCCGGTTGAAAAGCAAAAATTTCATCCTCGAAAATTGTTGAAACAACCCTGTCAATGCATGAACAATTTCCTTTTAAATTGGATGTTGTTTCTGATAACAATACGACAGATTCATCTTCAGTAATTTTTTTTAGAAATTGATTCAACTCCGGATTTGAATCCATCATTCCGGCAATCAGGAGTTTTTTTTCATATCCATTCCAACGTTCGGCAAATTCCTTAATTTTTTCTTCGGGGATCGATTTGCGTTTAATAACGGGTTCAAAAATATTTGCTTCGAATAAATGCTTTTCAACCTGGTTATATAAAGGTTCGTCAAAAGGAATATTGATATGAACAGGTCCATAATCAGGATATTGAGTCAGATTAATAGCTTCGTTAATAATTCTTTCGGCAAAATTAAAATCAGCTTCATTGCTTATTTCCTGCGGTAATTCAAAACTCTTTTTAATATAATTTGCATAAACATTTTTCTGCCGGATGGTCTGCCCATCTCCCTGATCGATGAGTTCTTTAGGGCGATCAGCAGTTAAAACCAATAATGGTACTTTCTGATAATACGCTTCTGCAATTGCAGGTGCATAGTTCAGGGCAGCCGTTCCGGAAGTACAGGCGATTGCAACTGTTTGTTTTGTTTGTTGAGCCATGCCAAGGGCAAAAAAGGCAGCGCTTCTTTCATCAACAATACTTAAAGCTTTTATTTTTGGATTTTGAGCAAAAGAAATAATAATGGGTGCATTGCGCGAACCGGGAGAAATAACAATTTGTTTCAAACCTTTCTTTACAAAGGTTTCTGTTAATAAAGCTATTCCCTTTTTGTCAGAAGTCATGCAATTGATTATTGTTTATTGTCTATCGATTATTGATTGGCAGCAATTATCAATCAACAATAATCAATAGACAATCTTATGGGGGCAAAGGTCGGGAATATTTTGAAATGATAAAAAGCATTTTATTATAATGTGTTATACGAAATTATTTTAACTTTATTGCACCTAATAAAAATGTATGAACCATACTGAGTCCGAAATAAAATTACATAAGCTATTTGACGAATAATTCTTCTGCCATTTCACCATTATCGTCCTTAAACCATACTTTACTCATGGGAACTTTTTCTTCCTCATCCCAGTATGTAATCCATAGCCCTTGCCGTATTCCCTTATTATCACGTTTGTTAATACTTTTTATCCACGACTGGGCATGTAAACCAATTGAGCAAAACAGTAATATCCAGAAAATAGGTAATCGTATCATAAACTGCATTTATTCAATAAAGCAATAACTTATTTTTTAAACCTACTTTTCAGGTGGAGGTGGGGGGGTTTTTGCACCTGCACCTTTTTCAGAGGACTTTGGAGGTGGCGGCGGTACAGTTCCTGAAGATTCGCCTACATCCTTCTTTTTCCCCTTTTCATCCAATAAAAATTTAAACGGCATATTGAATTGTACCCTCACGGGTTTACCTTTTTCTAAGCCAGGCTCCCATGTCGGCATAATGGAAACTACTCTCATAGCCTCTTCGTCGCATCCGCCACCTATTCCTCTCAGTAACTTTATATTTGTTATTTCTCCATCATTTTCAACAACAAAAGATATAAATACCCGTCCTGAAATTCCTTGTTTTCTGGCTTCATCAGGATATTTAAGATTTTCATTAAGGAATTTGATCCTTGCATCATCACCTCCCGGGAACCTTGGCATTTGTTCAACTACAGGAAAAATTTCTCCTTCTTCTGTTTTAATGACCTTAGCTTCAGATTTTACTTCTTTTATTTCTGTGTCTTGTGCAATTACGGAATTACTTACCGTAACAGAAAACGCTATTACTAAAAATAGAGCCAGTGGTATTACAACCAGCATTTTTAGTAATGCAAATTTGTTTGTTTTTGATTTTGACATCATAGTAAACCTCCTTTTAATTAATGATTGATTGAAATTATTTGTTATTGCGTTAACTTGTATTCCAAGTGTTTGATTTAATAATAATTGCTGATAATCTTTCCTATTGTATCCTTCTGATAAAACACCCTCGTCAGCAAGAAACTCATGTATGTTTTTTAATGTTTTTTTATAAAACCAGATGAACGGATTAAACCATTGAATAATGGTTAAAAGCTCCAGGATAATAAGGTCAAAAGAGTGTTTTTGCCGGATATGGATACTTTCATGAGTGATGATTTTTTCAAATTGTTTCTGATCGGAAATTTCGTTACTTAAAAAAACAATATTGAAAAATGAAAAGGGTGATAAGTGAGGATTGGTAAAAACAATATTAAATCCATTTTTTTTATTAATACCATACTTGCTAATTAGTAAACCAATCTGAACTAACCGGTAAAGAAACCTTAACATAAATATTCCCACACCAATTAAGTATATTATCGTTATAATCTGATAAAAATCAAGATGCTTATAAATAGAACCTGCCAGTTTATCCGGTGTGATCACAATGGTTTCAAGTAAATAAATGTACCCCGATTCCGTATCCCGAATTGGCACTGTAATTTTAAACAGGGGTAAGGCAAAGGAAAAAATTACAGACAACACTAAGTAAAATCTGTTGGCAGAAAAAAAGGTGTCTTTTCTCAGAAACAGCCAATATATAATATACAATACTGCCAGGTTGATACCGGATTGTAGCAGGTATATAAACAGATCATTCATTGTTTCCTGATTTTTGTTTTTTAATTTCTTCTTCCATAAGTGCTTTCATATCTTCCAACTCCTGAATGCTGATGGTTTTATCGTTTGCAAGAAATGAAGCAAGCGCCTGGTACGAATTGCTGAAATAATTTTTCATTAAGCTGCCGAAAAACCTCTTAGTATATTCTTTTTTTGAAACCAAAGGAAAATATTCATGCGTTTTTCCATAAGCTTTGTAACCAACAAACCCTTTTTTCTCAAGTATCCTGACAATGGTTGATACGGTATTGTAAGCCGGTTTCGGATCGGGAAATTCGTTAAGGATATCATTCACAAATCCTTTATTGAGATGCCAAAGAATTTGCATCACTTGCTCTTCTGCTTTTGTTAGTTCTTTCATATTTTAACTATTATCTTAGTTTAATAACTAATTTCTTAGTTGATTATTGTAAAAAAAATGAGCTTTTTTTATTTCAGCTCAAATTTCTAATAAATAATTCAGCAAATATATAACTAATATTTTAGTTATGCAACTGCATTCTTAATTTTTTAATAACCGGATGAATAAAAAACTTAAATTCGAACTATCCGAACTCAAACGCCTGATATTCGGAGCCTCGCTATGAAACCTTGATAAAAAGACTACTTAATATAGATTTATTTACTGCAGTACACTTTTATGCCATTGCTAAAATGTAACTGAATCAATAAAAGTGTTTTGTGTATTTTACAAAAATTATTAATATTGTAAAATAGATAATACAAAAAATGCCATTTTTGTAAAATAAATAAAACAATTATGGAACGTCTTTACGAAATATTTGATATAAAGCTGAGAAATGTACCCATGAAATTCAAACGCTTTTTGTTTCATCAGATTGATTGGGATAATAGATTAATATCAATACAGGGTGCAAGAGGTTCAGGAAAAACAACCCTTGTAATGCAGTATATCAAACAGCAATTTAAGAAACCATCAAAACAGGTTTTGTACGCAGATGTTAACCACATCTACTTTGCAACAAACTCTTTACCGGAACCTACTTCCAACTCACTAATAAATGAAGGCTCATATCCCATATAGCTTATCTGCAGGCCATAACGGCCCAACCGGACATTTTCCAGTCGAAAATATCCATCCATATCTGTAGTAATGCCAATCAATGGATCAGAATCTAAAATAACAACAGTTGCACCAGGCAGAGGTATTTGAAGATCATTATCCACTACCCTGCCTTTTATCGTTTGCGTTGAGTCTTGGGCTGATAAATTCAAACTTATCAACATCATTAAGATAGTGCCGGATAATAAAGAGAACCTGAATCCTCTTTTATACTGAATCTTATCAGGTATGCGAAGCAATATCTGATTAGAGTCAGTTATGCGTGCGGAACAGTTTGCCCTGCACGTACGGGATTCCGTAATTAGTATAAAACTCCCTTTTGCTTTCATCCTTTTATACTCTATTTTAAGGTGCAAAACTAAACTGTCGTTAAGCTTATATGAATGTCTTTCTTTTGAATTGTGGAATAAAGCTATGAATGGAAGTAAATTAATGTTGAATTGTAAAACATTCTTATTGGTGCGAACACCTACAAGATGCAGTAGAATTTATAAAACAATTTACAATTCAACTCCCAATTATTACCCTCTATTAAATTATTCTGCAACTCAGCAGAATTTTAATTTAGTGTACATTTTGTAAGCATAGTTTTGCATATCTTTACCTCTTAATTTTGTGAATACCCAATTACCTGGTTTAAACAGTTAGCTTGAATAATTCACAAACAAATTCAAATGTGGAAAGAATATTTTGCACCGTGCTTTAGCTCGGTGGGAAATAGACAAATAAGAAATCGGCTTTAGCCATTAATTTTTCTGATTAACCTGTGTTTTTAAAGGCTAAAGCCAAACATGTTTGCATATTAATAGACCCCGTCCTGAAGAGAGAGGGCAAAAATCAATCAAATTCGTACCCTAACAGGTTTTTCTTTTTGTTTTTCCGAGATGAATTGTAAAAATAATCTGAAAAAAAATTTTGTACCCTATATTTTACCCCTTATTTCCCTATACCCTATTTCCCTAAAACACCATTAATTCAACTTCTTAATCTTGTCATCTTTTGTCAAACCGGAAATAACTTCAATATTAATTCCATCCGACAAACCGGTTTCGATAAATCTCTTTTCAAAGGTCTGAGGTTCGGTTTCAATCTCAACGTAGGCTGAATCGTTTTCAAACTTAAGCAGGCTTTCGTTAATGGCAAGAACACTATCTCTTTTATCAAGTACGATGTCAGCATTAGCGCTGTATCCTGCTCTTACAAAAATAGTATCGATCAAATCGACTGCGGCTTTTATTTCAAACTGAATAGCTCCGTTCTCCTCAACGCCTTTTGGTGATATGTGCTCGAGCGCGGCATCAAACTCTATTTCTTCAATTGCTCCGATAGTTAAAATCAAATCCATACCTTCCCTGATCTTTCCAACCTCGCTTTCGTCCACCTGACCCTCGAATACCATCTCACCCATATCGGCTATAATAGCAACGGTAGTACCGTCATTAAATGTATTGCTTTCAATAACTGAATTTCCGATTTCAACAGGAATATCCAACACCATTCCGTTTATAGTTGACCTAATAAGTGTATTTGTTGGAGTGCCGGCATTTTTTGTTTGTCCTTCCTTAATTAACAGAAGATTATTTTCGGCAGATGCAAGTTCCTCTATCGCAGTATTATATTCCAGTTCATAAATTTCGAAATCGGTTGTAGAAATAACATTTTGGTCAAAAAGTTCCTTTTGCCTGTTATAATTTTTCTTTGCATTTTGCAAAGCAATTTTTGCCCTGTTTACCCTCGACTCCGCATTGTTCAGGTTAACCATATTTGGGATAATAGTAACTTTAGCAATTAACTCGCCTTTTTTGATCATTTTTCCCTCCTCAACATAAATTTCTTCTACAATACCTGAAATTTTTGGTTTTATTTCGATTTCCTTCCGTGGTACAACAGAACCTGTTGCTACTGTTTTTTTCACAATATTAGTAATAAACGGAGTAGTGGTTTCAAAAACAACAGGTTTAGCCTGCGACTTATTATAAAGGAAATAAATGGTAAAACCGAACACTCCTATAATTACCACCAGAATAAATATTTTAAAAAAAGTTTTCATATTGTTATAAATTTTATGGTTTTTAACTTTATTAATTCCAAATTTTTACGCCAAGCCTCTAAAATTAATTCTCATTTTACTCCCTGCACCTTGCACCCAGCACCATGCACCCAGCACCACCCTCCATTTTCACACCTCATCTCTTAAAGCATCAATCGGTTTGATGCTGATTGCCCGTTTAGCCGGTATCCAGCCTGCAAATGCTCCGGAAATTACCAGAATTATGAGAGCAGTTACAGCTTTATTAAAATCAACTTCAGGATTGGCGAACATATTACTCTCCGCTCCTGTTTTTATCAGAAAATAATTAACAAGTTCAAGAAGTCCGACACCAATTACTAATCCGAAATATCCTGCAAATGTTGTAAGTAATACCGACTCAGAAATAATCTGACTGATGATATTCATTGGTGAAGCGCCAATAGCGCGTTGAATACCAATTTCCTTTGTTCTTTCTTTTACTACAATAAGCATAATATTACTAACACCGATAACACCGGCTAACAAAGTACCGATGCCAACAATCCAAACAAGAACACTTATTCCGGAAAACAAGTTAATCATTTTCCTAAATTCATTTTCAACATTGAAAGAGCCAACAGCACGCTCATCATCAGGATGGATGCTATGGCGTTGTTTCATCAATGCTTTGGCTTTTTCTTCAACCAAAGAAACCGATTTATCTTTACGTGATGTTATGGCATACCAGCCTACCACATCGCCATAATTATAAACTTTTTGTAAAGTTGAAAACGGGATTAATATTTGCTGGTTTTCACGGTCGGCTTGCTGGTCACTTTTTTTCGACCGGAACATTCCAATCACTTTAAAATACACTCCCTGTATCCGTAAATACTCTCCAATAGGATTTTCATGGGGTTCAAACATTTCATTAAAAACCCTTATTCCGATAACGGCTACTTTTCTTGTTTCTTTGATATCGTTGTAGTTTAAAAATCTGCCTTTAGTAATATTAACCGGATCAATAAGATTATAATCAGGGTAATCGCCCTGTATGGTAAATCCGCCTGTTCTTTCATCGCGAATTACATTATTTGTTCCTTCGCCTCCCCATCCCTGCAGCCGCGGTGCAATATTTTCAATTTCTGGTATATTATCTTTCAACGCCTGAGTATCATCGTTGTTAAACTGGTAAAACCTGCCCCTTATAAAACCTTTATAAGGCATGGTTGTTCTGCGGGTCCACATAAACATGCTATTGGTAGCCATATCGCCCATATCCTTATTAACACCATTATATAAACCCTCGCCTGCGCCCATCATTATAATGAGCATAAAAATCCCCCAGAACACACCAAAGGCAGTGAAAAAAGTTCGCAGCTTGTTTTGTTTAAGTGCGAAGTAAATTTCATGCCATTTGTCTAAATCAAACATCTTTCAATTTTTATATATTTTTTGTGGAATTTTGTGTCTTTGTGGCATTCATTTTCCGCCACTAAATCACCAAAACACAAAATTTCACTAAACCAATTGTCCGCAAAAAACTTTATTCGATTGAGTATTTGGAAGCTCATTGCATAGATTTAAAATGGTAATTGCAAATTTTTTTGTCCTATCCTGTAATTCTTTTTTATCCATCAAATCGAATATTAAAATCTAAAATCATAAATCGTAAATATTAAATGGTATCATTCATCTCGTAACGCAATAACGGGTTTTACTGTTGCCGCTTTTCTTGCAGGAACAAATCCGGCTATAGCGCCGGCTATAATTAATATTAATGTTGCTCCGAGTGCTACGTTGATATTTACTTCAGGATTGGCGAAATAATCGGCGCCCTGAATATATTTAGAAGCTAATTCTAAAAGACCGACTCCGAGAACAAGTCCGATGTAACCGGCAAATGCCGTAATCAGAATAGATTCCTGCAAAATCAGGCTTATTACAGATCCGGGAGTAGCTCCCATTGCTTTTCTGATACCAATTTCTTTAGTCCGTTCTTTTACAACTATCATCATAATGTTACTAACGCCAACTATTCCGGCAATGATAGTTCCTATCCCGATTACCCAGATAAACAGCCTTATATTAGCAAATAGCCGCATAAATTTTTCGTAATTCTCAACGTTGTTCCAGATGTGGACTGCTCTTTGGTCGTCGGGACTGAAGTGATGTATTTGTGCCATGTTGTTTCTTATTTCCTCGACCATTTCTACGCTTCTGTCAACTGATGCATCACCTACTGTCATCGAAATATTATTTATCCGGTTCGCTCTGTTGAAAACCATCTGGGCGGTTGAAACAGGAATATAAATCCTCGAAAGGTCTCTGTCGCCACCCGGATCATCAAAAACGCCAACCACCTTAAACGGGATGCTCCCCACCTTAATGTATTTGTTTATCGGGTCTTCACCCTTAAACAGAGCTTCATCCACAAGCTTCCCAATGGCTGTAAGCTTGCGTTTTTCCTTAATATCGATATCGTTTATAAATCTTCCTTTTATAATTTTAAGATTTTCAACAGCTCCATAATCGGGATGTGTACAAAATACATCGAAGCTGCCATATTCATTTTTATAAGACAGAGTGTTGGTTTCCCATATTCTAAATCTTGAAGAAATATATTCAACATCCTCAACATCTTTTACATTTTCATAATCATCGTTAGTAAACCTGATATACCTTCCCGGTTTGTATCCTTTATAAGCCATGCTGGTTACACCCTGACTGACCCATAAAGTATTTTCCGCATCGCCTTCAAATTCTTTTTGAACACCGTTTTCAAGTCCGTAACCCGAACCTAAAAGGATAATCAGCATAAAAATACCCCATGCCACGCTAAAGCCGGTCAGAAAAGTCCTCAGCTTATTTTTGCTGATGGTACTGTATATTTCCTGCCATTTATCCAGGTCAAACATTTTTCAATTTTAGATTTTAGACACTAATTGCACTAATTAACACTAATTGATTTTACTTTATGTTCTTTGCTTTTGATTCTTGATTCTTGTTTCCGACTTGACTCTTCCAGGTGCTTCGCACTCTGGAAGGTCAAATTCATGCCATAACTTGCTCCTTAAGCCATTTCTTTCTTTCACCATTTGTAACTATCGATTCGATAATGCCGTCTTTTAATTTGATTATTCTGTCGGTTTTTGCCGCAATATCTCTTTCATGGGTTACAATTAATATAGTAATTCCCATCTCATTTATTTCGCTAAACAAATCCATCATTTCCATCGAAGTAGTTGAGTCCAAAGCTCCTGTTGGCTCATCAGCAAGAATCACTTTCGGTTCGGAGATTAATGCACGGGCAATAGCCAGTCTTTGTTTTTGCCCGCCCGATAATTCATTTGGTAAATGGTGCGCCCATTCTTTTAATCCCAGGCGGTCGAGATATTCCATAGCCCTTTTGTTTCTTTTCTTCCTGCTTACTTTTTGATAATAAAGTGGTAAAGCAACATTTTCCATTGCATTTTTAAAGGAGATCAGATTAAACGACTGGAATACAAAACCTATTAATTTATTCCGGTACCAGGCAGCTTTTTTTTCACTCATATCTTTTATAAGTTCCCCGTTCAATTGAAAGTTACCCTTGTCGTAATTATCAAGGATTCCTATTATATTCAGCATAGTTGATTTTCCTGAACCCGATGAGCCCATTATGGATACAAGCTCTCCTTTTTTAATGTTAAGATCAACACCTTTAAGAACATGAAGACTATTACTGCCCGTAACATAAGTTTTATGAATTCCTTTTAATCGAATCATTATTTACGTAATTTTTTATTTAATAGATTTTCAATTTATACCGATACGGAACAGGTTTGCCAAATTTAAAGGTTGTTCCTACCCGCCTGCCAAAGTAGTACGGCGGGCAGGTCGGTATAACTAACTCTAAACAGCTTTTACTTCGTAAACCTGTTAAGATTTAGTATATCTCAGATAATTCTATAACGATTTTTAAGATAAATATTATTGTAAATCATGTTCCATGCCAATAAAGATTTGGTTTTGATATTCAATATTTTATAGAATTACAATAATAAATGGATGTTTTTATTGTGTTCGGAATTTTACAGAAGTGTGCGCAGGCGGGCAGTGTTGTTATTGACTATTGATTATTGAAAAGTAATTCATGAAGCAGATTTGTTGGTAACAACACCAACTCGAAACAAGGTCATTAATATATATAGCACAAAAAAAGCCGGACATTCCTGCCCGGCTTTCTTATTTTATTAATATTTTTAATTATTTATTCTTACTTAATATGCTTAGCAAGGAATGCTTCCATAGCCCTGTAAAAATCAAACCTGTTTTCTTCGTTGCGGAAGCCGTGCCCTTCGTTATCTTTCACTAAGTATTCCACATCAACACCCCTGGCTTTCATAGCTTCAACTATCTGGTCCGACTCATCTTTGTTAACCCTGGGGTCATTAGCGCCCTGTGCAATGAATAAAGGCGAGACAATTTTATCCACATGGAAAACAGGTGAAACTTCCCGCAGCATCAGGCTGTCTGTCTTAGGATTGCCAATCATTTCATAAAACATATTCAGCATTGGTTCCCAGTATGGCGGGATGGTTTTCATAAAGGTGAACAAATTCGAAACACCAACATAGTCAACACCAACCGCATACAACTTAGGTTCTCTAACTAAGCCCATTAATGTTGCATAACCACCGTAACTTCCACCATAGATAGCAATCCTGTCAGGATCGGCAATACCTTTTTCAATCAGCCAGTTGGTTCCGTCGGTGATATCGTTTTGCATTGTTCGTCCCCATTCTTTAAAGGACTCTTCCCAGAATTTTTTACCATAACCTGTCGAACCCCTGAAGTTCATTTGCAGAACAGCATAACCACGGTTTGCCAGGAACTGTATCTCAGAGTTGAATCCCCAGCCATCTCTGTACCATGGTCCACCATGAGGGTTCACCACAACCGGAAGGTTTTTAGCTGTTTCCATTGTGTATCCTTTCGGTAACGTTAAATATCCATGAATGGTTAAACCGTCACGTGATTGATATTGAATCGGAGTTACACTTGCCATCTCATTTTCATCTATCCACGGACTTACGTCGGTTATCTTTTCAAGATTATCTGTATTTTTATCATAAATGTAATAGGCTCCCAACGAACGGTCGCTGTATGTCCTTATGATAAATACATCTTCATTTTTATTATATGCAGTGATAGCGATTTCATATTCTCCCAAATCCTGATTAAGTCTTTCAAATACCTTCCTGGTTTCTTCATCAAAGAAATACCTTTCTCGCTTCCATGAAGTATAAGAAGCAGAAGTCAGCACTTTTCTTTTTCTTGAGTAATGAACACCCTGAACATCATAATCGGGATTTTCGTATAGTGTCTTTATTTCTTTCCCATTGGCAATATCAAATTCCACAACAACGCTTTTGTCTCTTTCCAGGTTTGATGTTCCAATTACATTTTTATTATCGAAAGTGAAAAAATAGGGTGAAACATTGTCTTTAAAACTGGTTGTTAAAACAGTTTTCCAATCGTCTTTTTCAGTTTCGCGATATAAAATGCTTGTATTAACTCCATCGGTTATTTCGAAGGCAACTCGTAATTTCCCATCATGATCGAACATCCATCCCATAATAGTTCCGGGATTTTCAGCTAACATCTCCATTTCACCGGTCTTCAAATTCAAACGGTATGGATCAAAAACCTGTGGATTTCTTTTATTCAAACCAATTATCACTTCGTCAGGGATATCAGGCAAATCATCAATGATCTGAGTTCTTACATCTTCAAAATCAGTAAAACAAACAGGATTGGAGCCATCAATATTTACACCGTATAATTTGTAATTTTCATCACCTCCGTCATCTTTTAAATAAAGTATTTGCTCGTTGTTGGGCCAAAAATAGCCGGCAATGTCTCTGTCAGTTTCACTTGTAATACGTATGGCTTCTTCTTTTCCTCTTTCCTGAACAAAAATATTCATCCGGGTTTCATAAGGAGCAAGGAATGAATAGTACTTCCCGTCGGGTGAAATCTGATAACGCGTTTGCTCCGGATTCTTAAAGAAATCTTCCAGAGGAATTAGTTTAGCTTTTTCAGGTGCTTTTCCTGTGTTTGTACAACTTCCTGTCAGCAAAACTATGCTGATAATCATAGAAGCAAAAAATAATAAATTGAATTTTTTCATCTTTAAAAAGTTTTAAAATTATATAATAAATTTTTGAAATGGAGGCAAAGGTATAATTTTTTAATTTTCAACATATAACAATTTAATTAAATAATATAAAAAAGGTAACGTTAATAAGTATCTGCCTTCAAACTGTTGAAGTTATGAAAAATTAAAAATCACAAATGATAAGCACCAAATTTCAAATAAATTACAATGACCAAAAGAGTTTCAAGCTGTTTGATTATCCATACGGACAAGTTTTGATAATTGATATTTGGAATTTATTTGTTATTTGTTATTTGGTGCTTTAATTTAAAAATTGTTTGACTTTATAGACAGACATTAATTAACCTGCTTACTTAATATTAAAGTGTTGAAGAAATATATTAAACGGCTTTTCATTACGATAATTATATTGGTTTTTATTGTGTTTGGCATGTTAATAATAGAAGGATATTTTTATGGTGATGAAGTTAAAAAGGTTGTTGTAAATGAAATAAATAAAAAACTAAATATCGAGGTTTCGGTAGCCGATATACAGTTTTCAATATTTGAGAATTTTCCTTATGCATCAATAAAGTTCTCTGAAATCCAAACAAAGGAAAAAATAACCGCAAATTCAAACCCATTGCTGAAAGCCGGCAATCTTTCATTTCTTTTTAATATATATGATATTGTAACGGGTGATTACAAAATCGAAAAAATATTATTAAAAGATGCCTTCCTGAATATTATTGTCAGAGAGGATGGTTCAACTAACTTCGATGTTTTTCGGAAATCAGACAGTAGCCGGCATACCGGAGTAAAAATTGATCTGCAAAAAGTCGTTTTTCGTAATGTTCATGTTTCTTATATTAATTATCCGGCGGAGCAGGAGTACCTGTTTAGAGCCGGGTTTGGTACACTAAAAGGAAAATTTGCTAAATCTGATTATTCTCTAAATGTTTCCGGTGAATTGTTTTCAACCCATATCAAATCGGGGAAAACAGTTTTTCTGAAAGAAAGAAAAGTTGCTATTGATATGCAGATTGACGTTGATAGAGGGAAAAATATTTACAATATCAGAAAAGGAAAGTTAAATGTTGCAGGACTTTCATTTTATGTTTCGGGTTTGGTAAAATCCGGTTCAGGCTCAAAATACTTAGACCTGAAAATTATTGCAAACAAATCGGAAATAAATTCGTTTTTCGGTATAATCCCCGATGAATTTAAAGAACCTATCAAAGATTATTCATTAAGCGGCGAATTTGATTTAGGGGCTGATATTAAAGGGGATTTTACAGGCAACAAACTTCCGCTTGTAATTTTTAATTTTAACCTTGAGAATGGAAGATTCAATCATACGGCTACAGGTAAAACCCTGAACAACGTATCGTTAAATGGCACATTTGTTAACGGTAAATCCAAATCAAAAAAATCGTTTGCCCTGAAACTCGACAATTTTGCAGCCGAACTGAGTTCCGGATATATTAATGGAAATATGAGCATAACCAATTTTGAACAGCCCGAAATATATGTGGTTCTCAAATCAAGCCTCAATCTTAAAGGAATTGATGAAATTGCCCGTATCGATACACTGCAATCAATTTCGGGCAGGTTAGACATAAATATTTCATTTAGAAATAAACTCAGGAGTTTCCGGAAGTTCACTGTCCACGACTTTATTTCCAGCCGGACTTCAGGCTCTATGAAAATAAGTAATTTGAATTTTGAATTAAAGAACAGTCATTTAAAATACAAAGACTTTAACGGCTCTTTCAAATTCAATAACAAAGACCTTATCATTGATAAATTCTCAGGAAATGTTTCGGGCAGCGATTTCAACATGAAAGGGAATTTTAAAAATATTTTAGCTTATGCTTTTTTGCCGGAAGAGAAAATTAATATAAAAGCAGATTTTTTTTCAAGCTATCTGGATTTTAACGAGCTTTTAAAATACCGGATAACCAAAACCGATACAATATACAGGTTGAGATTTTCCGAAAGGTTGAATTTCGACCTGAATGTGGATATAAAAAAAATGAAATTCAAAAAATTTAAAGCACAAAATATCACAGGACGTATTAATATGAAGGACAGGAAACTATTTGTTGAAAACGGTTCGCTGAATTCTATGGATGGGAAAACCTATATTTCCGGTATCATTGATGGAAGAAACCAAAATAAATTTTGGTTGAACTGTGAAGCCGATTTTCAAAATGTTGATATTTATAAACTGTTTTATGAATTTGGTAATTTCGGTCAGAATAATATTACAAGCAATCATTTACGGGGCAGGGTTACGGCAAAGGTGTTTTATAAATCGTCAGTCAGTTCCAATCTTAAAGTTGATCCGAAAAGTGTTTATACTCTTGCTGACCTTGTTATCTCTGATGGCGAGCTTATCAATTACATGCCATTATACAAATTATCGAAATATATTAAGCTGGAAGAACTGCAGCATATTCGTTTTTCAATTCTTAAAAACCAGGTGGAGATTAAAGATGAAGTGGTTTACATCCCCGAAATGGAGATTAAGTCGAGTTCAGTAGATTTAAAATTTTATGGTAAGCATACTTTTCGGAATGATATAGACTATCACATCTGGATTTTACTTTCGGACCTAATGTGGAAGAAGAAGCGGCAATCCGAAGAAATTGAAGGTATAATTATAGAAGATGACGGCTTGGGCAGAACTTCCATACCAATTAAAATGACAGGCAAGGCAAATGATCCGGATATCAAATACGACACCAAAGCTGTAAGAAAAAAAATATCTTCGGATTTAAAAAAGGAAAAAGAAACGATTAAGAAGGTTTTCAGGGATGAATTCAAATGGCTGCATAAAAAAGACGAGGAAAAACAAGATGACTCAATTGTTATTATTGAAAATCAGCAAAATGATTTTATTATTATTTGGGATGAAGAAAATGATACGATAAAATAAAAATAAACGATTAATAACAAGGTGGTTTTATAGAACGAATTTTTTTTATTGATTCCGAAACTCGTTTTGTCAATAAATTTCTAAACAACATTGTATAAATTTATTCTGACAACAACCAGTCGATTGCCGAAATATGCGCCACAACCGAAGGTAAATTAAATGTCACCGGGTATAATGTTATAAGTAAAATATTTTTAATATTAAGAATCTCCGAGGCAATCAGTAATGGGCTTATTTCCCTTGCCAGTTGTTGTTCATCAGTTATCCTAACACTAACTTGTATCAATTGTACAGGAACTAACTGCCTGCACGACACAAAATCTACTTCTTTTCCCTGTTCATTTCTCCAGTAATAAACATCGAATCCTCTTCTTTTAAGCTCATTAAAAACAACGGTTTCTAAAAGGCGGCCGGTTTCATCCGAAAACAAATGCCCCGCATATTTCGAAAAACTAGTATCAACAGTATAAATTTTTTTCTGATTTGCATACTGTTTTCTTATTGAATAATCAAATTTTAGGACTGTGGAAAAAAGATAAGCTTTTTCCATATAAGAAATATAGTTTTTTACCGTATCTTCATGACTGATGTTCACCAATGATGATAATCTTCTGTACGAAAACAGCTTGCCTGGGTTTACAGCGAGATAGCGGGCAAGGGTTTCTAATGAGAGTGCATTTTTAACACCAAACCTGCGAATAATATCCCTGAAAAGAATGGAATTAAAAGTTGATTTAATCAGTTCAATATTTTTTTCTAATGAAGCCTGTGGAAACCCGCCATAATCAAAATAATCATTCAACAAATCTGATAATTTCGCTCTTTGTTCGGTAATTAGTCTGTTAAGGGTATGGTTGCCGGTTGCTTTTAAATATTCGCTAAACGAAAGGGGAAAAACCTGGTAAGGAATATGACGGCCGGTAAGGGCTGTTGCATATTCAGAACTCAATAAAGTTGCATTGGAGCCGGAAATAACAAATTTTACCTTAGCATAAAGCCGTGAAACAAACTTTTCCCATCCCTCAACATTTTGTACTTCATCAAGGAACATAAGAGGTCTCTTCGGGGATTTCATACCTATATAAGCCATATAAATTTCTTCAAGATCCGAAGCTGTTAAACCCATCAATCTTTCATCTTCAAAATTTATGTAACAACCTTGCTCAAATTCTTTAAACAGCATATACATCAGATATGTTTTTCCGCAGCGTCTCACACCACAAAGCACAACAGGCAATTGATCAGTCATACTTTCTTCTAAAACCGGATATATTTCCCGTGGAAATGTTTTAGTATTTATAATATCATTTTCCCACGTCGTAAGTATCTCTTTTATTTTTTCAGGAAATGCCATAACATAACTTTTTAAATTGACCAAATCATTGGGCAAAAATATAAAAAATTGCCCAATTGAATGGGCAATTTCTGAAAATATTTATTAAACCGTTTTTACGATTCAAAACAATTTTAAATAGCTGGAAATTTTATTTTATTAAATCAAACAGGTATATATATAAAAATGAATTATCTTTACAGGCAAAAAGATAAACGATTTAATAATATTAAACAACAAATCATGAAAACAACATTTACAATTTTGATTTTGGCAGTTATATTAAATATCTGCGCTATTTCACAAAACCAGAATACTACCCTTATTGGCCATTGGGGTTATGGGCCATGTAATGCAGTAGCCGAAAACGGCAATTACGCGTATATTGGTAGCGGATGTATGTTGCTGGTGATTGATAAAAGCAATCTTTCTCAGCCTGTGAAGGTTGGAGAGTTGCTATTACCGGATGTATTAAATGGAATCACGATAGCCGGGAACTATGCGTATGTAGCCGATGATGAGGCAGGTTTGAGGATTATCAATATTAATAATCCGGCAGCGCCTTTTGAAGAAGGGTACTGCGACACACCTGATGAAGCAAGTGGGGTTGCTGTATCGGGCAGTTATGCTTATGTTGTAGATCATTGGGCTGGTCTTCGCATCATCAACATCAGCAATCCGGCAACGCCTTTTGAAGAAGGGTACTACGACACACCTTATTTTGCTTTGGGAGTCGCGGTATCGGGCAGTTATGCTTATGTTGTAGATAGTCATAGTAGTCTGGCGGGTCTTTTCATCATCAACATCAGCAATCCGGCAGCACCTTTCGAAGAAGGGTACTGCAACACTCCCGGTTCTGCCAGGGGAGTTGCTGTTTCTGGCAGTTATGCTTATATTGCAGATGGTGATGAAGGCCTTCGTATCATCAACATAATTAATCCAGCAGTCCCTTTTGAAGAAGGGTATTATGACACGCCCGACAATGCGAATGGAGTTGCCGTATCGGGCAGTTATGCTTATGTTGCTGCTAGTGATGATGGTGGCCTTCGAATCATAAACATCAGTAATTCGGCAGCACCTTTCGAAGAAGGGTACTGCGATACACCCGGTTATGCTAATAGAGTCGCCGTATCGGGCAGTTATGTTTACGTTACAGATTATCATGAAGGCCTTCGTTTCATCAACATCAGCGATCCGGCAGCGCCCTTTGAAGAAGGGTACTACGACACACCTGGTAATGCCAGGGGGGTCGCTGTATCGGGCAATTATGCATACGTAGCAGATTTTGATTGTGGCCTTCTTCGTATCATCAATATCAGCGATCCGGCCGTACCTTTCGAAGAAGGGTACTGCGACACTCCCGGTCATGCCCGGAAGGTTGCCGTATCGGGCAGTTATGCATTTGTAGCAGATAATGAAGCAGGTTTAAGGATCATAAATATTACTAATCCGGCAGCACCTTTTGAAGAAGGGTACTGCGGTACACCCAGCTATGCCAGGGAAGTTGCCGTATCTGGCAGTTATGCATACGTTGCAGATGGTGTAGGTCTATGCATCATTAACATCAGCAATCCGGCAGCACCTTTTGAAGAAGGGTACTGCGACACTCCCGGTAGTGCTTTTGGGGTTGCCGTATCGGGCAGTTATGCTTATGTGGCTAATAATCATGATGGCCTTCGCATCATCAATATCAGCAATCCGGCAGCGCCTTTTGAAGAAGGGTACTACGACACTCCCGGTTTTGCCCGGGGAGTTGCTGTTTCTGGCAGTTATGCTTATGTTGCAGATTATAATTATGGTCTTCGCATCATCAACATCAACAATCCAGCAGCCCCTTTCGAAGAAGGGTACTGCGACACTCCCGGTCCTGCTAAAAAAGTCGCCGTATCGGGCAATTATGCTTATGTGGCTGATAGTGATGGTCTATGCATCATCAACATCATCAATCCGGCAGCACCTTTCGAAGAAGGGTACTACGACACTCCCGGTTATCCATATGGGGTTGCCATATCGAGCAATTATGCATACATGGCGGATGCAAATGCCGGCATGCTGATCATACAAAATGACCTGCTTACAGGTGTTCAGGAAAATGAAAGACTAAACGAAAATAATTTAGCCGTTACCTGTTCTCCCAATCCCGGTTCTTCCATAATCAATCTTACTTGTTACCTGCCTGTAAAATGTGATATTAAAATAGAACTTTATGGACAGGTTGGTGGTTTGGTTAAAGAAATAAAAGACAATAACCAAGAAGCAGGACAATACAAAAATGAAGTGGATATTAGTGATTTGCCTGCGGGTGTTTACTTTTATTCCATTTGGGCAAGCGCTTTGAAAACTGAAAAGGTATATCAGGGAAGTGGGAAAATAGTAGTTGAATAAACCTTTAATATCTTAATTTTGATATTCGTGTTTTTTTTGGCAAAAAATAAATTCCAATATCATAAATTCCCAATTCCAACAAGGGTTTAATTGAAAAAAATAGGTTTATGGAATTTAGAAAAATTGGAATTTCTGGTTTATCCAGGTTAGGGATTTAATAATTTTTCAAATCATACAAATTCTCCCGGGTACAACTTTCAATTCTATAACCCCATATTTTTCCTTAAACCCGGCAGGGATTTATGTTTTCCTTTTTAGCTTCCATTAAATTCAAACAGGCCAAAATTTGCAAAAAAATGTACAAAAAATGGCTGAATTTTGCAAATCTAACGATTTCTCTCTCTGTGGCTTCTCTGTTTTCTCCATGGTTTGATTTATTACTCACTGAATTTCCAACCTTTCAGGGCGCCACTTCAATTGCCTTCCGATAGTTATCGGAATCAACCTGTAAGGGGTTTAATCTTTATTTTTTATAACTCCAGAACTTATAGATATACACAATCTAAATGATAATTTTTATAACATACTTTTCGGAATGATATAGACTATCACATCTGGATTTTGCTTTCGGATCTAATGTGGAAAAAGAAACAGCAATCCGAAGAAATTGAAGGTATAATTATAGAAGATGACGGCTTGGGCAGAACTTCCATACCAATTAAAATGACAGGCAAGGCAAATGATCCGGATATCAAATACGACACCAAAGCTGTAAGAAAAAAAATATCTTCGGATTTAAAAAAGGAAAAAGAAACGATTAAGAAGGTTTTCAGGGATGAATTCAAATGGCTGCATAAAAAAGACGAGGAAAAACAAGATGACTCAATTGTTATTATTGAAAATCAGCAAAATGATTTCATTATTGAATGGGAAGAATCAAAGCCTGATTCGGTAAAGAGTAAAGTAAAACCTGCACGGAAGAAAAAGCCACCAACAGAGGACAAGCAGGAAAACGAGGATTTTATTATTATTTGGGATGAAGAAAATGATACGATAAAATAGAAAATAAAAATTGCACCACAGTTCCGATAGCTATCGGAACAGATTTTCACAGAATATTTTTAATTAAATTTGGTAAATATTTGGTAACCAATCAAATCAGTATGAATGATATATTTATTAACCCCGTGAACGGTTACTCTGAACTTTACTCCCTGTTCTTCGTATCAATAATAATCGTAACCGGGCCGTCATTTACCAAACCTACTTCCATCATGGCTCCAAAATCACCGGTTTGAACGGGTTTTTTTAATTCCGTTTCCAAATGCTTAACAAATTTTTCATACATAGGAATTGCAAAATCAGGTTTAGCAGCTTTTATGTAAGATGGGCGATTGCCTTTTTTAGTACTTGCATGTAGCGTGAACTGACTCACTACTAACACATCACCATCCTCATCCTGTATTGACAGGTTCATTACTCCGTTTTCATCGCTGAAAATTCTTAATCGGGATATCTTGCCGGTAAGCCATTCAATATCTTCATCCGTATCTGAATCTTCCACCCCCAATAGAACAAGGAGACCTTTATTAATATTGCTTTTGATTTTTTCGTCTATTTTAACGGAGGCTTTTGAAACACGTTGGATAACTGCTCTCATAATTTTCTTTTAAACTGATACTGAACGAGAATGTAAAATTATTCGAACATAAATTGCTTAAAACCAATTAGTAATTTAATTCGACATTCGCAAAGTTTATGCGTTTCAGTATATCGCAAAAATAAAAAAACCTCGGAAATTATTAAGATGTGTGTTAAATTATATTTATGCCAGATGCTTTTGCAACTTTAAGCAAGGGTGTGTGTGCGATTCTGCAATTCGAAAATATAGTGATTTTTTTTGTTCAATAAACATTTTTACTTTTGCACCATATTTTATAAAAATCAATAATAAATAAAAATAGTAATGCAAAATCAAAGAACAAAAACACGACTGAATCTAAAAACGGTTATCATTATGATGATAATTATGTTTTCAACAACACTATCTTATGCTCAATGGAGCATTGATGAAGGATTTGAAGGTGGGATAATTCCCGCTGACTGGACAATTTATGATGTTAACGGAGACGGACACGAGTGGCATGCTTTAAATTACCCTTCTTATGCTCATTCCGGTGATTGGATGGCAGTAGTGGACTGTTATGATAGCGATGGACATGATTGGCTGATAACTCCGCAAGTAACAATTCAATCGGGAGATGAATTCATTTTTTTTGCCAGAGCCTGGTATGGCACTGAGGATATGAATGTTAAACTTTCCACAACAGGTAATGCCATCAGTAATTTCAATGTTACTCTGGAAAGTGTTACGAGTATGGGAACTGATTACGTTGAGTATAGTTATGATTTAACTGCTTATGCAGGTCAGAGTATTTACCTGGCAATTGAATGGATACAGGATGCTTTTGGAATGGCAGTTGATGATGTAAAAGTAGGGCAGCCCGAAGCCAATGATATTGGTATGCTTTCAATTGAAGTTCCTGTAGAACATCATTTTGTAAACACTGAAATAATTCCTTCGGGAACTATAAAGAATTACGGGACTACTGATATTACGGACAATTTTGCAATAAACTGCGCAATTATAAACGAATTATCAGTAACTGTATATACCAGCATATATTATTTTTCGGGAAAGATTACTCCGGGTCAAACAGGAACAGTTACATTTTATGATTCATGGATACCAACAGCAATAGGAGATTATACTATAAAAATGACAACAAATCTTACAGGTGATTCAAATCCAAATAATGATACCATAAGCGGAGAAACAGAAATAGTGGTGCATTACGGAACAGGCGGACCCGATGATTTTGGTTATAGATGGATTGACAGTGAAGTAACCGGCGGACCTGAATACAATTGGATAGAGATAAGCGGAACAGGAACTTCAGCCATAACGTATGGTGGGGTTCCATTCTCAGGAGATGATAATTTTTCCGATACGATTAACTTTGGCTTTAATTTCCCGTTTTATGGTATCGATCGTACATATTGTTATATTGATATAAACGGTGAAATTCTTCTGACAGATAATACCTGGCACGTACATTATCCGCTTGTAGGCTGGGGATCAGATGGAAATATGTTTAATTATTCGTATCCTATCCCGGGTTATACTGCAATGCCTGCGCTTGTTTCAGTGTATTGGGATGATCTGTTTGCCGATGTAGGAGTCGGTGATGTATATTTCGAAACATTCGGAACAGAACCAGACCGTTATTTTGTTGTTGAATGGTATAATTTAAGATTTCGATACGGTACAGTACAGGATACCACTCTTTGCTTTGAAGTTATTTTTCATGAAAACGGTGAAATGATCTTCCAATACAAAACAACAGCCATTGGGCAAACAGGAAGCGTATGTCCTCATGATAATGGAAGAAGCTCAACTGTTGCCATACAGAACGATGACGCTAATATAGGTCTTTGTTATCTGAGAGAAATTGTTGATAATGGTCAGTATATTGGAGTTGATCCTTATGGAAATTTATTACAGGATAGTCTTGCCATTCGATTTTACATGGGTGAAGATAATTTACCACCTTCTTTTATTTACGAAGAAAAAGGTAATACATTTAATAATACTCCTGAATTTTCTATACAAATTACTGATATGTCGGGTTTATCATCAGATTCACTTTATTATAATACGGGAAGCGGTTGGCTGGCAGTTACGCATTATAGCTTTGTGGAACCCAATAATTATTATTACCAGCTTCCGCAAATTTCTAACAGCACTACGGTGAATTACTATTTTGCAGCTACTGATGACGCGGGTACCAAGTTAAATAACAGGGGTACTTATCCGGCAAATGCTCCTGATAGCTGTTTCTCAATTAAAATATTACCGACTAACGGAGTTGAGGTTTTATTTGCAACACCGGGAACTACATCAGGCTACCAGGATTATCAAAATATAGAATTTCCGAAATATATCATGGCTCTTGACCAGGCAGGTGTAGCTTACGATATTTATAACTGGGCAGAATACGATGATTATAGTTTCCCTGATTCTTACAAGGCTATCTTTGTTTATTCAAACTCTTCTTCCGGTGCTTCCATCCATGATACGCTATCTATTGTTTTAATGAATTTCATGGACCTCGGAACAAATGAGAACCCCAAGAATGTATTTATGGCTTCCGATGGTTTTGGTTATGCTCAACACGGATATCCCAATTCAAAACCAATGGTCAAATTTTATACGGCATATATGAGAGGTGGATATCATCCACAGGGAACTTATGGTTATCCTCCTTATGGCGGAACAAATGGTTTGGGTGGTCCTAATTGCTGGAATTATGAACATGGCAGTGTGATTGGGGTTAGCGGTTCGCCAATTGGCGATGTCGGAAATGAATTACCGGTTTATGCAAACAGCCCTGATGTACTTTACACCCAGGATTGCCCTAGCTGGTATGCAAGTGAGGTTACAAATCCCGGTATTTCTTCTTATTCAACGTTTTTATTTGAAGATGGACCCGGACCCTTAGTACCCGGACAGGCTTATTGTTATCATGGAGTTTGCGCCCTTTGGTTAGATAATCTTATTTATAAGTCATTTTACACCAGCTTCGATATTTCACAATTTACAAGCGACGCAGATATTAATATGATTATAACTGATGCAGTTGACTGGTTTGGTATTAACACTTTTAAATCGGTTAGCTTAGACGTATTTCTTGAAGGACCTTTCAACAGCACAGATACAGATATGAATACCGACCTGAATTCAGGTGGATTGATTCCACTGGCACAGCCTTTTAATACTGCTCCGTGGAATTACACCGGAACGGAAAGTGTAACAAACATTCCAAATGCCAATATTGTTGACTGGGTTCTGATTGAATATCGCGATGCAGCAAACGCCGGTTCGGCAACTCCGGGCACTATGATTGCCCGGCAAGCTGCTTTCTTGCTTAATGACGGTTCAATAGTGGGATTAGATGGTGCTTCTGATTTGCAATTCAGCTACACACCAAATAATCAATTATTCGTTGTTATCTGGCACAGGAACCATCTAAGCATTATGTCAGCCACCCCATTAACAGAATCAGGTGGTGTTTATACCTATAATTACACAACAGGCACAGGACAAGCTTATGGTACGGATGCACAAAAGTACCTTAGCAGCGGAATTTACGGAATGATTGCAGGAGATGTTGATGGTTCCGGATTAATTAATCAGGATGATAAAACGATTTACTGGGAACCGTCAGCCGGGACAACCGGCTATAATGGCAGTGATTTGAATCTAGATACAGAAACGGACAATAAAGATAAAGATGATTTTTGGGTTCCGAACCTTGGTTTAGGTACGCAGGTACCTTGATTAGGCTTTGTATATTCGTCAGACTGCTAAACGTAATGCAATCACTGAGACAGTAGTCAGATGAATGAGCAGATATTTTATCGAAATTGCATCTTGTAATAAATTTATATTTTTGCACCATATTTAGTAGAAGAATTAATAAAAAAATAGTAATGAAAAAACAAAAAACAAAAACACGACTGAATCTAAAAACGGTTATCATTATGATGATAATTATGTTTTCAACAACACTATCTTATGCTCAATGGAGCATTGATGAAGGATTTGAAGGTGGGATAATTCCCGCTGACTGGACAATTTATGATGTTAACGGAGATGGAGACCAGTGGTTTGCTTTAGAATATACTTCTCATGCTCATACCGGAAATTGGATGGCAGCAGTGAGTTGTATGCAAGGCGATGGAAATGATTGGCTGATAACTCCACAAGTAACGATTCAATCGGGAGATGAATTTATTTTTTATGCCAGAGCATGGGCTAGCACTGAGGATATGAATGTTAAGCTTTCCACAACAGGTAATGCCATTGGTAATTTCAATATAACTCTGGAAAACGTAACAGGTTTAGGTGATAGTTATGTTGAGTTTAGTTACGATTTAAGTGCTTATGCAGGTCAAAGCATTTATTTGGCAATTGAATGGATACAGGATACTTACGGGATGGTTGTTGACGATGTAAAAGTAGGACAGGCACTTGCTGCTG
>JAIORT010000986.1 GCA_021107975.1 Bacteroidales bacterium
TTTCAGGAGAATATACTATTTCAGCAACAGAAATAAACGATATTTCATCAGTCTGGCTTGAAGACACATTTACGGGTGTTTTTACAAATTTAACTATTGATTCTTATTCATTTACTTACACAGTAGATGATAACGAAGCCAGATTTATTGTTCACTTTACACCACTTACCGTAGATGAAAATGCTGAAGACATCTTCAACATCTATTCTTATGGTAATGAAGTTTATGTATCTGTTCCGGAGAATACAAAAGGTAATATTGTTATCTACAATATCATAGGACAGGAAGTTATCAACGCACCCATAAACAACGTACTAAATAAGATCACACTCGAAAAGAGCGCTTATTACCTTGTTAAAGTGCTAAGCGACGAAAGTATGGTAACGAGAAAAGTATTTATAAAATAAACTCCCCACCTCTTATCCCCCTCTTTGAGGGGGTAGGGGGAGGAAACTAAACTATTTATATAAAAATTAACAATATACAGATATGAAAAAAGCAATAAAATTATTAATCGTTACAGCGTTTTTAATAGCTGCTCCGGTATTCTTGATGGCACAAAATCCTCCTCATCCAAACGGAGGTAGCGCACCTGGTTCAGGAAACACACCCGTTGGCGGTGGAGCGCCAATTGATGGAGGATTGAGCATTATGCTGGTTTTGGGTGCAGCATACGGATTAAAAAAGACATCTGCCTTCAGGAAAAAGGAAGATTAAGACAATTGATAAATATCAGGATAACCACCGCTCTTTCGGATTTGTGCACGGGAATAAGGGATAGATAATCCGAAAGAGCATCAGGACAGGAATTAATTATTTTTTCCCTTACTCAATTAATGAGAAGCAAAAGCAATAGATGCCACACTGATCGTTATTTCCGGTACTTTTTGTAAGGTTTGCACACAGGCTTCCATTGTGGCGCCAGTGGTGATCACATCGTCAACAACCAAAACGTGTTTGCCCTTTAAAATGTCAGGGTCTTTCAATTTAAAAATATCGCTAACATTTTCCCATCTTTTATACCTGCTTTTTTTAGTTTGCGTTGACGTTTCAACATTTCTGAATATCGTTGTTGAATCCATAGTAACACCCATTGAATTTGCCAGACCTGTTGCAAACACTTCTGCCTGGTTAAAGCCTCTTTTTTTTAGTTTCTTTTTATGAAGAGGTATTGGAATTATTGTATCTATTGTGTTATAACCAGGTGTTTCTGATAATTCGGAGCCATATAATTCACCCAGGAATATCCCGACTTCTTTATGTCCCTTGTATTTCATCTGATGGATCAGGTGCTGTACTTTTCCTCCTTTCCTGTAATAATAATAAGCTGTTGCCGATTTTATACTTACTCTTCCCCAAAAAACTTTACTTACCGGATTATCTTTATCGTTGTGAAAGTTAGTTTTTGGTAAATGAAAGAGACAGGAAGTGCAAATGACATTTTCATTATAAAAAAGATTATTGCCGCAAGCCATGCAGGTTCTGGGGAAAAACAGTGATATAAAATCGTCCAGTAATTTCATGCTTTTCCAAAATTAAAAAAATATGTGTAAAAGTTATACCTTTGGAGAAAATAATATATGAGTCCGGTATAAAAAGCCACTGATTAACCCTGTTGAATAATTTGTAATTTAGTGTTTATATATATGAAAGTTTCTATTCCACAGGGTGAACAGATTTTATTATAAAACATTTTTAGTGAAACTTAGTGTCTTAGCCCCGAAACCCGATAACTATCGGGTTCGGGATTGTGGCAAAAAAGAACTCCTGCCACCAAGACACCAAGACACGAAGAAACACAAAGTTTAAAATAAGCGCCATAATAAAATATAATAATATCAATACTAATACATTAACATATAACCAATAACTAATAACAATCTTCATGACAAAAAAGAAAAAAACCAAAAAAGGAAATCAGGATAAAAATTCATTTGTAAATACTGTCTTAAATATTTTTACACAGAATCCATTCAAAGGGTATAACTTCCATCAATTATCCCATACATTGGGAATAACAGATAAAAAGAGTAAACAACTTGTTAACGATATTCTTGCGGATTTAGCAGCAAATAAGGAAATAATAGAATTAAAAAAAGGAAACTACCAGCTAAATCCGGCAAACCTAAGCACAACGGTAAGTAAAAATATAATAACCGGTATTGTGGATATGAAACAAACCGGTAAGGCTTATATTATTACCGATGAATTAGTGGATGATGTTTTTGTTGCTTCCAATAATACAAGCCACGCTTTAAACCGTGATAAAGTAAAGGTTCATTTATTTCCACGGCGAAAAGGAAGAAAGATAGAGGGAAGGATTATTGAAATTATCGAAAGAAAGAAAAAACAATTTGTTGGAATTGTTGAAGCTACAAAAAAGTATGCTTTTCTTATTCCGGATGATACATCAGTTACTGTGGATATATACATTCCGGTCTCAAATTTGAATGGAGCTAAAAATGGGGATAAAGCGATTGCAAGGATAACCGACTGGCCCGAACATTCAAAAAATCCTTTTGGCGAGATAATAGAAGTTCTCGGAGAGCCGGGCAACCATAATGTTGAGATGCACTCAATACTGGCAGATTATGGGTTTCCGCTCCGTTTCCCTACAAATGCCCGTAAGGAAGCAGAAAAAATCAAAACAGTTATATCAAAGCAGGAAATAAATAAAAGAAAAGATTTCAGGGATATTTTCACCTGTACTATTGACCCCGAAGATGCCAACGATTTTGATGATGCCATATCATTAAGGAAGCTGGAAAATAACAATTGGGAGGTAGGGATTCATATAGCTGATGTTTCTTTTTATGTGGAGCCTGGAACTGCCATTGATGAGGAGGCTTATAACAGAGCCACTTCAATATATTTAGTTGACCGTGTGATTCCTATGCTGCCTGAAAAATTATCAAACCAAATTTGTTCTCTTAAAGCAAATGAGGAAAAACTTTGCTTTTCTGCTGTGTTTGAAATGGATGATAAAGCAAAAGTGTTGAATGAGTGGTATGGCAGGACAGTTATTAAATCAAATCGCAGGTATAATTATAATGAGGTGCAGGAAATTATTGAAGGCAGGGATAATGAATTTAAAGAACAAATTCTTGTGCTTCATAAGCTTGCGACAAAGCTTCGCAATATAAGATTCGAAAAGGGAGCCATAGCATTTTCATCTCAGGAGGTTAAATTTGAACTGGATGAAACGGGAAAACCAATAAGCGCTTATATTAAAGAACAAATGGATTCCAATAAACTCGTTGAAGATTTTATGTTGCTTGCCAACAGGAAAGTTGCGGAAAAAATTGGCAAAAAGCATGGACGTCAGGAACCCAGAACTTTCGTTTACAGAATTCATGATGTCCCAAATCCTGAAAAGCTGCAAACATTTGCAGAGTTTGTCGGCAAACTGGGTTACCGGGTGAATTTGGGTTCAAAAAAATCGGTATCTGATTCACTTAACCTGCTTTTTAAAGAAATTAAAGGAAAGGGTGAAGAAAATATGATAGAGACTATTGCTGTCAGAACCATGGCAAAAGCAGAATATTCCATTAAGAATATTGGTCATTATGGTTTGGCTTTTAATTACTACACTCATTTCACTTCCCCTATCCGGCGGTATCCCGATTTAATTGTACATCGTTTATTAGATATGTATCTGAACGGGAACCCGTCGGTGAATCCAATTGAATATGCCGATAAATGCAAGCATTCTTCAGAAATGGAAAGAAAGGCTTTGGAAGCAGAGAGAGCCTCTATTAAGTACAAGCAGGCTGAATATTTATTGGATAAAGTCGGGCAGGAATTTAACGGCTTGATATCAGGTGTAAGTAAGTGGGGCATCTTTGTTGAATTAGATGGAAACAAATGTGAAGGCATGATTTCGCTTCGATATATGGACGATGACTTTTACTATTTAGACGAAGACAATTACAGGGTTATCGGGCATCAATATGGTAAAGAATATAAGTTGGGCGACCCTGTAAGGATAAGGGTGAGAAAAATTGACCTGGCAAAAAAACAAATGGATTTTGAGTTGGTTTAATACCGCTTAATATCTAATGAGATATTGAAATTGTAATCCAATTTAATATACAAACCCGAGTTTAAACTTATTCGATAGGTTGATAATAATATGACGAATACAGCAATATAAATCCAATTTATTCGGGTAGGTTTTTTTTCACCTTTAAGTTTTATATTGGGTTTTGCACGTGTATTGAACAATACAGGGATAACACAGAATACCATTGTTATTAAATTTCCTGTATCATAAGGCATGTTGTTTGGGATTTTAACAAAGAAAATAATCAAACCACCGATAAGCCACGGTATAATTACCTGGTAAAAAAGAAATTTTACTCTGTTTTGCTTTCGGACTCTATAAGCCGAATTTGAAGTATCAAGGAATTTTGGGACAGAGTTATATCCAATTAAACCCAAAATAAACAGAAATAATAAAGAAACAAATATTTGCCAGAAGACATTAAAATATAGCCATGCAGGCACATATCCGAATCCTGCGTCAAACGAAACTCCCGAAGCAAAAGCGCCGAAAAACAAATTAAACCCATGCATGGCAATCCACAAAATAAATAGTTTCATGAACCCTTTAACTTTAGGTTTATTAGCAAAAATCTTGAGAAACAATATACCTATAAGCAAACAGATAAGCGGACCGGAAAGAGTTACCATTATAATGTTAAACCTTGACCATAACGGGGAGTAATCGTTAAAAGCAAGATCATAATAGAATAACACCGAATCGAGCTTCCATCTTGAAGATACAATAAGAACCGTAAGTTGATAGATTAAATATACCAGCAGATAGGCGATTACATAAAGAGCAACGGAATTAATAGCATAAATGAAATAACCCTTTTGATGGGTTTTTTTAATTTCACCGGTTTCGTCATCCGGAACATCAGTAAATGGCAGGTGTTTTGACTTTTTGTATTCTGGAAATAATTTACGGATTAAGTTAATCCTTGCTCGTTTTTTATATTCCAGCTTGTGTTTCTTTTTAATTCTTTGTTTGTACTTTTTCTTTTTTCTTTTTTTTGGGTCAGTTTTCCACTTTCTTTTATATTTCTTAATTGTATTAATGAAAAAATTCCCTTTTCTCCGGGGTTTCCTGCGATGATGGCTACTTCTGTGTTTACTTGTTTTTATTTCATCTTGAGCAAATTCATTTTCCCCGGATCCGGAAATTTCAGATTCTTGCTTTGCAGGTCCTAAATAAGGGCGGTATTCTTTTGGCTTGTTACTTAAATTTGAAGATAAATTCCTGAAAGATTTTTTTATATCATGGACAAATTGCCTAATGAAACTTTTCTTTTTCCTTCTATGGCTATGTCTTCCGTTACTACTCAACTGTTTTAGTGTTTTTTAAATTAGAACCGCAAAGTTATCAAAGTTTTATATATTAGCCACCCAATTCTATGTATTTATTTGCCAATTTTATAATTATGAAAAGAAATTTTTGGTCATCAATAAATAATTTTATTAAAAAATATCATTTAGATGCTTTTAAGGATGTAGCCATATTTATGATAATCCTGCTGTTCTTTCATTTTTTATGGAGAACATTTGTTAGCGATATCATGTCGGTTCAATTTATCAGCAATTCCGCAGCTTTATTAGCAAGGCAGGTATTTTTAGCGAGTCAGTGGGTTTTAGAAGTGTTGAATGTAAAGGTTACGACTTTTGATGAATTGACCGTTGGAGGCAGGTTGCATCATAATGTAATATATTATGCTGAAAATAGCGGTTTTGTTTATGTTAACAGAAGCTGTTCCGGATTAAAGCAATTTTATCAATGGGTAATTTTAATGATACTTTACCCGGGACCATGGAAACATAAATTATGGTATATTCCGGTTGGGTTAGTAATTATTCATTGCGTTAATATTTTCAGGATTGTAAGTATGACTTTTGTTACAATTAATATCCCTCAGCATTGGGATTTTATGCATGATTATGTTTTACGTCCTTTCTTTTATGTAGTGATGTTCGGATTATGGGTGTTGTGGAACGAAAAGTTTTATCATAAGAATCAAAAATTAAAAGTCAAGAATCAGGAACCAAAAATAAATCCAGAAGTTACGGGAAAGTTGTGATATTAAAGAAAAAAAGAACTAAACGATAAAAAAATATGCTTCAACTTATCAGACTCCAGTTAGGCTTGTTTTTATTAATATACCTGAGCTGATTTAGAACAGGTATATTTTTTTTCATTTTAAGATGCGGGTCCTCTTCAAGGATGTCAGCAGCAACTTGTCTTGAATATTTTAATATTTTCTCATCTTTTATTAGGTCAGCTATCTTCAGGTCAAGAATTCCGCTTTGCTGTGTGCCTTGCAGGTCGCCAGGACCTCTGAGCTTTAAATCGACTTCAGCTATTTCGAATCCGTCAGTCGTTCTTACCATCGTTTGTATTCTTTGCCGTGCTTCATTATTGAGCATATCTTTTGTCATCAAAATACAATATGATTGATCAGCGCCTCTGCCAACCCTTCCCCTTAACTGGTGAAGCTGTGATAGTCCGAACCGTTCTGCATTTTCTATCACCATCACCGAAGCATTGGGAATATCAACTCCCACCTCGATTACAGTAGTAGCCACCATTAATTGAGTTTCACCTTTTACAAACCGTTGCATCTCGTAGTCTTTTTCCTTACTGCTTTTTTGTCCGTGTACAATGCTGACTGCATATTCCGGCAACGGAAAAGCACGAGAAATGCTCTCATATCCATCCATCAGGTCTTTCAAATCCAGTTTTTCCGATTCATTTATCAAAGGATAAACATTGTAAATCTGCCTGCCCGATTTTATTTGTTTTTTTAGGAATCCGAATACTTTTAGCCTGTCCTTATCAAAATAATGAGCGGTTATTATTGATTTCCTGCCCGGTGGCATTTCATCTATTATCGAAACATCAAGGTCGCCGTATAACGTCATTGCTAATGTTCGCGGTATGGGAGTTGCCGTCATTACAAGAATATGAGGCGGAATAACATTCTTTTTCCAGAGCTTTGCTCTTTGTGCAACACCAAAGCGATGTTGTTCATCAATTACCACCAATCCAAGGTTTTTGAATTTTACCGTTTCTTCAATTAGGGCATGTGTGCCTATAAGAATTTGTAAAGTGCCATCCTGTAGTTGAGCATGAATTTCATTTCTTTGCGATGTTTTAGTTGATCCTGTTAATATTCTGGTATTAATACCAAGACCTGAAAGCATCTTTGAAACGGTCGCATAATGCTGATTTGCCAGGATTTCGGTTGGCGCCATTAAACAAGCCTGGTAATTGTTGTCTAAAGCTATCAGCATGTTTATTAACGCCACAAGGGTTTTACCACTGCCCACATCCCCCTGCAGCAATCTGTTCATCTGTTTTCCGGTTCCCAGATCCGCCCTGATTTCCTTTATTACTTTTTTCTGAGCATTTGTTAAATCAAATGGAAGGTTGTTATTGTAGAAATTATAAAAAAAGGAACCTACAACAGGGAATTTATGACCTTTGATTTTCTCAATTCTAAGTAGTTTAAGTTTTAAAAGGGTTAGCTGAATAAAAAATAATTCTTCAAACTTAAGCCGTGCCCGTGCTTTTTCTAATATTTGCCGGTTCCCTGGAAAATGAATATTTAGCAATGCATCTTTTCCGGGAATCAGTTTAAGGTTTTCCAGTATGTCTGTCGAAAGTGTTTCGGGAATATAATCTTTAACAGCGACAATAAGATTTTTCATTATCCTGCCGATTCCTTTACTGTCTAATCCTTTTGATTTCAGTTTTTCAGTTGAATAGTAAAAGGCTTGTAATTTTTCACCAAGGTCTATTTTCCGGTCAGAAACCGTTTCAATTTCGGGGTGCGGAATATTATACTTTCCATTGAAATAAACCGGTTTTCCAAACACAATATATTCTTCGTCGGGTTTAAACTTATTAATAATCCACCTTAATCCTTTAAACCAGACCAACTCTATTGTTCTCGTCTCATCTTCAAAGTATGCAACAATTCGTTGTGCCCGTGGTTTGCCAACCTTTTGAATATTTTTTATTTTCCCTTTTAGCTGAACATACGAGACATCACTATTAATATCCTGAACCTTAAAAAATTTACTTCTGTCAACATATCTGAAAGGGAAATAATTGAGCAGGTGATTAAATGTAAAAATATTTAATTCTTTTTTCAGAAGGTCAGCCCTGACGGGACCAACTCCCTTGAGGTATTCGATTGATGTATCAAGTATGTTAACAGGCTTCATCTCGTTAACAAAATTAGCACATTATTTGAATTTCGATACAGGAATTTTTCTTTACGGACCCATCCATCCATACGGACTTGCTGCGCTTTGTACGGGTTCGTTTCAGTATAGTTGTATATTTCTCTTTTCCTGTTTATCGGGTTCAGGGCAAAAAAAAACTCCCCCGTGCGGAGGAGTTTTTTATATTATAAGTTTATATTAGAATTCCCAAAGTTGGTGTTCATATTCAAACAGTTCGTTTTTTATTCTTTCAGCTTCCAAAAGGGCATCCATACCTGATGCGTAATCAGTGATTGCTCTGTTATAAACATTTTCTTCTTTATAAACATAGCTGCCGAACATCCTTTTCCAGAATATTTCATCGTAAGTTCGTCTTTCCGCTCCATTTTTCCTGTTAAATACTTCTGCCTGGGCAAATATCGGTCTTGCTTCCGGGAAATAAATCCAGAACATATCTTCGAATCCGAATTGATTTCCATCATCGTCATAAAGATTTTTTACAGGGCAAATTCCGAGAATACGTACATCCATTACTGAACGTTGCTTATCAAAAAACCAATCTTCTTTTAATTTGATCCTTTGTACTTCAGTTGGGTCAAAGTCTTCTATTACCACTTCATATCTTAAAATTCTCTGCGGATTGTCAGGGTCAACAATAGGTACCGTATCAGTCCCTGTGAATTTTTTTTCAATTTCCTGATAAGTTAACGGAACCAAAAACTGATCGTCTTTAGGATCATAAGCAGTTATAGCCCCTTCCCGAATGGCATCCATTATTGTTGTCATGAAATTCTTCCATCCTTTCTGAGGTGTTTCGGGGTAATAAAAAGGAAGGTTCATCTTTTGTCGTAAATCAAGGAGTCGCCATATTCTTTTTTTCCAAACAACATCAGCTTCCCTGACAGGATAATAAGGGATAGGTTTTTTGTCCAAAAGGTTTATCTCATCACATACACCATCACGCGGACTGTCAAGAATCTGGGCAGTTGACCGGGTATTTATTCCAAAGAAAATACCAACTAATATCAGTATGCTTACTATTGTTTTCATAAAATCCTCAAGTTAGGTTATTATTTTTTAGTTTATATTAATATTAATAGATTCGATTTTACGAGGTCCCTCCGGTCCTCGTACTTTAATATCTTGAAAAAGAATCACATCATTCTTTTTCAAATTTTGTATCTGGTCAATCATTTTTTGAGTGAACATTTGGTTTTCAGCCTTTTCGGTTGAAAAATAACCACCACCTTTCGGGATAAACATGGTGAAAGAGGTTACTTTAAAATCATATTCAAAATCGACCGATTCAGGCATCTGACATAATAAAAACGCATTGGCAAGCATTTTTTTTGTTGAAATTTTTCCATCGGAACTCCCGATGACTTTAGCAATCGGGTCAGGCAATCTTTTTACCCTGAATAATTGTTCGCCCATGAATTTCCTTCCTCCATTATCTTCAGCAAAAATCTTTATAGTAGTTTCATAAGCTTCAGGAGGAAGTTTGCGTACAACCCACCCCTTGTCAGTTCTGACTATTCTTCCGGAAGTAATATCAGGCTGTAATTGTGCATCAGCTTTACCTGAAGCAGAAATTGATATGGGATTATCAACACCTCTGTAAAAAACGTTCATTTTAGTAGCAGAAATTGTAGCAGAGGGTTTAGCAACTATAAACTCACTATTAAAATAATAATCTTTTGTTGATCCCCAGGGCGTTTTTATCTTGACAATACCGGCATATTTTTTCGTCCCTTCAGTACTTTGAGGCAACGTTAATATACCTATGCCATCCTTAGTTTCTATTTTTTTTGCTAAATTGATTTTGCCGGGAGGTAAAGTATCAACTCCTTCTAAAACATATATATCAGGATGTTGTTTTGAATCATAAGCGGCAACAATAATCTCCGCACTATATTCATCGCCCTGGAATATATAGTTACTATTTGCAATTACTTTTGCACTTACTTCATCAAACTTAAAGTCTTCTGCTGATATGGAGGAGTACAAATAATTAATAACGTTTGCTTCAGCATTATATATTTCAGCAATAAATTTGTTCAGGATAGTAAGATCGGCTGCGAGAATGGTATGATAAAAATGATGCATTGCCCAGGATTGTGATACCCCATCAGCATTTCTGTAATCACTATCTGTTTTAAGACCTAAATCAAATCCTTCTCTGTCGTCTTCATCTACCAGCTTAATTATTCTCTCTTTATAAATAGTAATGCTGTCTAATAAACTCTTTGCCTGCCCTTTTTTTGTATCCGAACCAATGAAAAAATTCGTAGGTGCATCGAAGTTATCTTTCTTTTGAACATTATATAAACTAATTGTATCTGCTTCCTCTATCGAAATCCCTTCGGTAAGTGAAATAACTTTGGCTTTTAAGCCTTCGATGTAATTTACCAAACTGTCAGATAAAGATCTTGCAGTTTGTGCTTTTTCCCAATATTTACCAACTTTTTTAGGATTAATAGTATTTTGTGCTTCAAAGTCAGCAAAGATTTCATCAACTTTAAGGGAAAACTGTTCAGTCGTAGTTTCCATGCTTTCATTTACAACAAGAAAAGCACTTAAGATCTCCCTTGATACATTCAGCGCCAATAGAGCAGTCAGCACCAGGTACATCATGGCTATCATCTTCTGTCGCGGGGTTTCCTTATATCCGGCCATTCTTTTTTTCTGTTTTAATTCCTGATTAAAATTTAATTTTAATTCTAACTTTCTGTTTTAACATTCATTGCTGAAAGCATATTGCCGTAAACAGTATTAAGTGCAGCCACTTTTTCAGATAAATTACCAAGTTCTTCATTATATTTGATGGTCTTGTCGGCTGAATCGTTCAGCTTGTTCAGGAATTCATCCAGGGTGTTTTTAAGTTTAGCAGTAGTTTCAACATGCTCAGAAGTACCCTGTAACTGATTTTGAAAAATGTTGTTCAGTGCAGATATATTCTCCTTGTATTTAGATGTATTTTCAATAGAACTGTTGAGATTGCTGACAAATTTCTCAAACGTTTCCTGAAGCTTATTTGCAGATGCTGTTTGTAAGTTCGAATTTTGCAATTGCATTTCATAAGCTGTATTCAGCGAAGCAAGGTTTTGAGATATTTTATTTAATTGGTCCCCGTAATTATTTTCTTTTAAAGTAGTAAAATCAAGAGCTTCCGCTGATTTTGATAAAAGCTCTGATGATTTATTATAGTTTTGAGCCAGTTGATTTGCCGATTGAGTTGCAACTTTAACACTCTCGGCAAAACCTTCGGTTGCTGCAAGGTCATTTTTAATCGATTCTGAAGCCAGCGAATATATATTTGATAATCCTGATGCAGAATCTGATGCACTCTTAATAGAGTTACGATAGTTTTCTGATACTGAAATATCATTATTAATGGTTTCAGCTTGTTTATTATAAGATTCAGATAAGGAGCCAACAGATTGAGATGCACTTTTTACCTTTTCAGTAAATTCATTTGTGGCAATTGAGGCATCTGTTACATCGCTTAATTTGTTCGTGCTATCACTCAGGTTTCTTAACCCTTGTCCGAGACTTTCTATTAGCTTAGGTCCAATTTTTGCATCGGCTAACATCTTGTCTAAATCTTCAGCGCGTCCTTCCTTTTTGTCTTCTTCAATTTCTGATGATATACCGTGGTACATTCCTGCAAGCTCGGGATAAACCATGCTCCAGTCGGGTTCAACATGAGGTGGTTCAAAAGCTGAGAAGAAAAATATTACAGCCTCTGTACCAAGACCAAAAATCAACATAATATCAGCGCCCTGATAGTGATTGATCTTAAAAAGCGCTCCAAGGATAACAACAGCAGCTCCCCATCCGTAAAGCTTTGCCATGAAATTTTTAAACCCTCTGCTCTTAACAATATTACCTAATCCCATAATTGATTATTATAAAATTTAACTTAATGATTTTATACTCAATTTTATTTTATTCTATTTTATTTTTTATATATATGCGAGGCTTTTGCAGGATTATCATCTTTTTGCCTGCCAAGGAAAGGCTCAACACACCTGAACCCGATATATGACTTTGCAGTATCCTGATATTCGTAAGTACGAGATGTAACTTGCATATAATATCCGATATCTTTCCATGAACCACCTCTTACAACTTTCCTTTTCAGGACGGGAGGATCACTGTCTTCAGCGTGGTATTGATAATGAGGGTTGAGATCCCAGGTAAAATTATATGATGACTCGTCAAACGCATCGCCGATCCATTCTGCAACATTTCCTGCCATATCATAAAGTCCCCAGTCATTAGGAGGATAATGAGCAACAATGATTGGAGTTGCTCCCCCATCATCGGTATAATTTCCTCTTATAGGTTTATAGTTACCAAGGAAACAACCTTTGTCATTTTTCGTGTATGGACCTCCCCAGGGATATGGGTTAAAGTCATGTCCGCCTCTGGCAGCCCATTCCCATTCAGCTTCTGTTGGTAAGCGGTAATCATGAATGCTGGCTTCTCCTTTTCTACGAGCAAGATATCTGTTTTTCAATTGTGTTCTCCAAACACAAAATGCTGTAGCCTGACACCAGTTTACACCGACAACAGGATAGTTATCATAGGCTGGATGCCAAAAATATTTTTGAGCCAGAGGTTCATTAAACGAATATGAATAATCAAATAACCATACGAGTGTGTCAGGGTAAACATTAATTACTTCTTTCCTAACATAAACCGACCTGTCTTGCAAGCCCTGAGGACGGTTTGCCAATGCTCCGGCTTCAGGATTTCCATCTTGTGAGAAATCTTTTTTTGCTGCAGCTCTTATATCAACCCAATAATATTCATAATTAAGTTTCCTTGTATCGATTTCTTTTTTTCTGAAATATCTTTCATGTTCAGGAAGAAAAAGCTCTTCCAGTACCTCTTTTTCTTCTTCGCCATGCCAGTCAATCTTTTTATCCCAGTTCAAGTAAGGAGGATCATAGATTTCACCTGTTTTTCTATTTTCCTCAATAAGGTAATCTTCGGGTAAGATATCTCCTAACAATACTCTGGCTATTGAATCTCTAACCCAATAAACAAACTGTCGGTATTCATTATTAGTAATTTCTGTTTCATCCATATAAAAGGCAGAAATAGTAACTGTTTTGGGTTGATGAAGGCTTGCGTAAGCAGCATCTTCCTCTCCGGCACCCATTGTAAAACTGCCTAATGGAATATAAGCCATTCCATAAGGATCAGGCTGATAATAAGGTTTTCTGTTTTGCACACCGATAAGTTCACCATTTCCCGAACTGCCACAACTACCTAAAATAACTAATGCGACTAAATAAAAAAGAACTCGTTTCATATTAATAGTTGATTTTATTCAATTTTAGTCCCGTACATACGGGATGATATTTAATTTTTTACTTTATAATAAATTTATAGTTTCGTTTCTTTACAAGAACCTTGTGTTCTTATAACTTCTTCTACCCTTATCAATTTCAATTTTAAAACAATAACCAATCATTATTTCATGGCTTCCGCTGCTGCCTATTTTCGATGTTGGTATTGTGTATGCATAACCAATTCTAACATCCTTTACTTTCAGTCCAAATAAAACCGAAAGAGGATCCACTGTTCTAATTATGCTATAACTAACGCCACCCCATACTTTATTATTGTATTTAAGAAGTGCTGCAATATCAAATTGCGTTTTTACGCCATCAGATTTAATTAGAATGGAAGGATCAATCTCGAAAGACGGATTATTCGGGAATGAAAATTCGTATCCTGCCGAAAGATAGTAATGCCTTTTGGTTTTATATGCTAAAACATCAGCCGGTGAATCTGATTCGGATAAGCGTTGTGTTGACAGCCCGACATAAAACTTATTAGGTACAACGTAATGCAATCCGAATCCCAAATCAAGCAGCATATCGCTTTCATCAGTTTTATCTGTTAAGATTGGATCGTTGACCTTGTCATTAGCTCCTTCAATTAATTTTGCAAAGTCAACACTTCCGTTAATGAATCCTACCTGAATTCCAATTCCAAGATTACCCATTCCAATATCAGTACGGTAAGCATATATCAATTTTACACCTATTTCTCTGGAATATCCAAGCTTATCCTGATAAATAACAGCTCCAATACCACCATGTAGTATATTTAAAGGGGAATGAATACCAACCAGGTATGTTTCGGGTGCTATATTATCTCCTGTTTCACTATCTTTAAATCCTGCCCATTGTTGACGGGCTATACCTGTAGCACAAATAGCGTTTATACTTCCGGCAAAACCGGGATTAACAGATAAATTGTTGAACATATTGTGTGCATAATGTGCCTCTTGCTGAGCATTTACTATACACACCGGCAAAATCATCACGATAAAAATTACTGCCCTTATATGTATCTTCATCTTATGATTATTCATTTTAAAAAAGTTTGCTAAATTAACAAAAAAAATTAATACCAAAACAACAGGACTGCAAATTACCTGTATTAAAAGCGCACAGATAATTTGAATGATTAACGTTAAGAATTGATTGTTAGTCTTTAACGAAATTAATTATTTAAATTATCCTTTGTCTTGCAAGACAGCTATTATGTTGAAAAAGTTGCTTTTAAATATAAATTATCTTTAAATATAACTTTTTTCCGTGAGAATAAAATAAAAGATTACTTTCGCAGCCTTTTAAAAACGAAATATTTAACGTAAAGTACTAATATCATGTCATTTATAGTTAAAGAAAAATTATTTTCTAAAAAGTGGTTTATTGCATACAGCCTAATAATTATCGGGTCGTTTATATTAGCTTCGGGTTTTGTATTTTTTATAACCCCGTATAAAATAGTACCGGGAGGTGTTTACGGAATATCAATTGTATTACATTATTTACTTGGGACACCCGTAGGTTTAATGGCACTGTGTTTTGATATTCCGCTTACATTGATCGGGATTAAAATATTAGGACCCCGGTTTGGTATAAAAACAGTTATCGGATTTGTACTAACCGCATTCTTTGTTGATGGATTGACTTATTTTTGGGGAGAAAACCCGTTAGTGGAGGATGATGCATTACTATCTTCCATTTTTGGCGGTGTATTAATTGGTTTAGGGCTGGGCTTGATATTTAAAGCAAAAGCAACTTCAGGCGGGTCGGATGTTGTTGCGATGATCATTGGTAAATACACAAAGCTTCCGCTCGGACAATTAATGATAGCCGTTGATTCCGTTATTGTTGTATTTGGATTGATTGTATTTCAGGATTGGAAAATACCATTGTATTCGTTATTGGTTATCTTTATTACGGGAAAAGTGATAGATGTTGTGCTGCAAGGTATCAGTTATGATAAATCATTATTTATCGTATCGGAAAAACCACAGGAATTGCGTGATAAGATCATTAATGACCTGAACAGGGGAGGTACTTTTATTCAGGGAAAAGGTATGTACAACGGAAATGAAAGAACCATTATATATACTGTTGTTAATCGCAGGGAACTTGCCATATTGCAGGAATTTATTAATAGTGTTGACCCCAGGGCATTTATGACTGTGATTAATGCCAATGAAATTATCGGGAATGGATTCAAATCGTTAAATGATAAATTTTCTGAGTAATTTAAGTCATTATTAATTTAAGTCATTTCAAAATTCTTCTACTTTTGCACCATGGCAAATAACGAGGATAAATTCAAAAAGATTATTGCCCATGCTAAAGAGTATGGGTTTGTTTTTCAATCCAGTGAAATATACGATGGATTAAGCGCTGTTTACGATTACGGACAGTATGGCGTTGAGTTAAAAAACAACATCAAGGATTACTGGTGGAAGTCAATGGTTCAGTACCATGAGAATATTGTTGGTTTGGATGCTGCTATTTTTATGCATCCTACCGTGTGGAAGGCTTCCGGGCATGTGGACGCGTTTAGCGATCCCATGATCGACAACAAGGATTCCAAAAAGCGGTACAGGGCGGATGTTTTGGTTGAAGACCATATTGTTAAACTTGAAGGTAAGATACAAAAGGAAGTAACAAAGGCTGCAAAACGTTTTGGTGATTCTTTCGATGAAGAACAGTTTTTAAATACTAATTCCAGGGTACTTAGTAATAAAAAGAAAATCGAAGATATCAAGCAACGGCTTTATTCAGCCATGGAGGATGAAAGACTGGATGATGTAAAAACCCTGATTGAAGAACTCGGTATCGTTTGCCCTATATCCGGCTCACGAAACTGGACCGATGTACGCCAGTTTAACCTGATGTTTTCAACACGGATAGGTTCGTTGAGTGATGAAGCCAATGAGATTTATCTCCGTCCTGAAACAGCACAGGGTATTTTTGTGAATTACCTGAATATCCAGAAAACAGGCAGGATGAAAATCCCATTTGGCATTGCACAGATGGGTAAGGCTTTCAGGAACGAGATCGTGGCACGCCAGTTTATTTTCCGTATGCGGGAGTTTGAACAAATGGAGATGCAGTTTTTTGTACGTCCGGGCGATGAAATGAAGTGGTTTGAGTATTGGAAGGAAGAACGTATGAAGTGGCACATAGGAATGGGAATACCGCAGGAAAAATATAAATTCCATGAACACGAAAACCTGGCGCATTATGCTAATGCTGCTTTCGATATAGAGTTTGAATTCCCGATGGGATTTAAAGAGCTTGAAGGAATTCATTCAAGAACAGATTTTGATCTGAAATCTCATCAGGAATATTCAGGAAAGAAAATCCAGTACTTCGACCCGGAAATCAATGATAGTTATATTCCTTATGTTGTAGAAACTTCTATTGGTTTGGACAGGACTTTCCTTGCAGTTTTAAGTAATGCTTATACAGAAGAGAAACTTGAAGATGGCTCGGAAAGAGTTGTAATGAAAATTCCTCCCTTCCTTGCACCCATCAAAGCGGCTGTTTTACCTTTGGTGAAGAAAGACGGATTGCCCGAAAAAGCAATGGAGATATTTGATAAGCTGAAGTATAATTATATGTGCTTTTATGAAGAAAAGGATTCCATCGGAAAAAGATACCGCCGTCAGGATGCAATCGGAACGCCATATTGTTTCACGATTGACCACCAGACTTTAGAAGATAATACCGTTACCATCCGCGAAAGGGATTCGATGAAGCAGGACAGGATTGGAATTGACAAGATTGATAGCACAATTGCCAACCGCCTCAAAGAGAACATATAGTCATAAATTAGAATTTAAACTTACAAATCTAAAATCGTAAATTGAATGTTGGAGTATAATCATAGAGAAATAGAGGAAAAGTGGCAAAAATTCTGGGCGGAGAATAAAACTTTTAAATGTGAAGTTGACCACAGCAAACCTAAATATTATGTGCTGGACATGTTCCCATATCCTTCGGGAGCAGGTTTACATGTGGGTCATCCGTTAGGGTATATTGCCTCTGATATTTATTCAAGATATAAAAGGCTGAAAGGATTCAACGTGCTTCATCCGATGGGCTTTGATGCTCATGGTTTGCCGGCAGAACAACATGCTATTGATACAGGTACACATCCTGCGATTACTACCGATAAAAACATAAAAAGATATCGCGAACAACTTGACAGAATTGGATTTTCTTACGATTGGGACCGTGAAGTCAGAACTTCCGATCCGCAATATTACAAATGGACACAATGGACATTTATTCAGCTTTTCAAACACTGGTACAATAAAAAGACTGACAAAGCTGAAACGATTGAAGACCTGGTAAAAGAATTTGAAACAAAAGGCAATGCTGAAACAGTTGCTGTTGTAACACCATATTGGTATAAATCAATTGATAAAAACCTCTTCCCGTTTGAGGAAGACCGGGATGGTGTATTTACGGCAGACGAATGGAAAGACATGACGGAAAAACAAAAACAGGAAATGCTGATGAATTATCGTTTGGCTTATCTTTCGGACACAATGGTTAATTGGTGCTCTGCTCTTGGAACTGTTCTTGCCAACGATGAAGTAAAAGACTGTTTTTCAGAAAGAGGCGGACATCCGGTAGAAAGAAAATTAATGAAACAATGGTCGCTTAGGGTTTCTGCTTATGCTCAGCGATTATTGGACGGACTGGACAAGATAGACTGGTTTGAATCATTAAAAGAAATGCAACGGTATTGGATAGGACGTTCGGAGGGAGGTTCAGTATTTTTTAGAATCAAAGGTTTTGAAGATAAACTGGAAGTTTTCACAACCCGCCCCGACACACTTTGGGGTGCAACTTTTATGGTTCTTGCACCGGAACACGAATTGGTTGAGAAGATCACAACTCCCGACAGAAAAGAAGCCGTGAAAAAATACGTGGAATGGGCTAAGAATCGTTCGGAGCGCGAAAGGCAGGCTGAAACGAAAAAGATAACCGGTGAATTTACCGGAGCTTATGGAATCAATCCTGTAAATGGAGAAAAAATTCCCATCTGGATTGCCGATTATGTACTTACCGGTTACGGAACAGGAGCCATCATGGCTGTTCCCGCACACGACAGCCGCGACTTTGCCTTTGCCAGGAACTTTAATTTACCCATTATCCAGGTGGTGGTCAAAGAAGGTGAAGAACCAACTGATACACAAACATGGGAGGATTCTTATGACGCAAAAGAAGGAAAGATGATCAACTCCGGATTTATCAACGAATTGGATGTTAAGGATGCTATAAAAGCTACTATCAAATATCTTGAGGAAAATGAATTGGGTTACGGTACGGTGAATTACCGTTTGCGCGATGCTATCTTTAGCCGGCAACGATATTGGGGCGAACCTTTCCCAATCTATTATAAAGATGGAATGCCGTATGCACTCGATGAAAGTAAACTTCCACTGGAATTACCGGAAGTTGATAAATATTTGCCAACCCGTACGGGCGAGCCACCACTTGCCAGAGCCGAGAATTGGGTAACAGAAGATGGTTATCCGCTTGAAACTAATACTATGCCCGGTTTTGCAGGTTCGAGCGGTTATTACCTGCGTTATATGGATTCGCGGAATGATAAAGAATATTTTTCCAGAGAAGCCAACGAATACTGGCGTGATATTGACTTGTACCTCGGTGGTGACGAACATGCCACAGGGCACCTGATCTATTCGCGGTTCTGGAACATGTTTTTGTACGATTTGGGATTGGTTTGCGAGGAAGAGCCTTTCAAAAAGCTTATAAACCAGGGAAAGATACAAGGCAGGTCGAGTTTTGTGTATAGAAAAAATGGAACCAATGAGTTTGTTTCTTATAACCTGAGAAAAAATTATGATACAACCCGATTACATGTAGATATTAATTTGGTTGATAATGATGTACTGGATATTGATGCATTCCGAAAGTGGCGACCTGAATTTAAAAATGCCGGGTTTATTCTTGAGGATGGAAAGTACATCTGTGGCTGGGAAATCGAAAAAATGTCCAAATCCAAACACAATGTTCAGAATCCTGATGACCTGATTGAAAAGTATGGTGCTGATACATTCAGAATGTACGAAATGTTCCTTGGTCCGCTTGAAAATCATAAGCCGTGGGATACGAAAGGTATTGAAGGTGTTTACAGGTTTATAAAAAAATTGTGGAGATTGTTTTACGATGAAAAGGGCAAACTCATTGTTAATGATAAACAGCCGAATGAAAAAGAATTAAAAGTTTTACATCAAACCATCAGGAAAATACAGGAAGACATCGAGCGGTTTTCATTCAATACGGCAGTGAGCCAGTTTATGATATGTGTTAATGAACTCACCGATTTGAAATGTCATAAAAAAGAAATCCTCGAAAAACTGGTTATCCTGATCTCGCCTTATGCCCCGCATATTGCCGAAGAATTGTGGTCTGTGCTTGGCAACGAACCAGGTATTTCTTATGTCGCATTTCCTGAATTTAATGAAGAATATATCAAAGAAAATATTTTTGAATATCCGGTATCGTTTAATGGTAAAATGCGTTTTAAGCTTGAACTGCCGGTTGATATGCCGAAAGATGAAATAGAAAAGGCAGTTCTTGCAGAAGAAAAGTCGCAAAAATACATTGCCGGCAAACAGGTGCGAAAAGTAATCATAGTTCCGAAAAAGATAATAAATGTAGTAGTTTGACAGTTAATTAAAGACCTTCCAGAGTTCATAGAACCTGGAAGAGTCTGGGCAGACTGATATTTAATTATTTATGAAAAATGTTTTCTTTTTAATAATATTAACCTTTAACGTTTTTATCCTTTCCGTTGCTCAGGAAAGTGTGAAAATAGTGAACAATGAAGCATATAAAGCAGGAGAAAAGTTGCATTTCAGGTTTTATTACGATGCCTGGCTGACAGGGAAGGTAACCGCAGGTCTCGGTGTGCTGGAAGTTAAGGAAACAGATCAGGAGTTTTATGGTAGGGAAGTTTATCATATCGAAGCCAAAGGTTGGTCAAAAGGGGTCTTTAACTGGTTTTTCAAGGTTGATGATCAATTCGACTCATACATAGACAAAGAATTTTTAGCACCTCACCTTTTTGTCCGCCGGACAAGGGAAGGAGGTTATGAAAAAGATGACGAATATGATTTCAACCAATCGGAGAACTATGTTGTTACACGCACTGATTCTATGGCTGTCCCGCCATTTATTCAGGATTTTATTTCGGCTGTTTATTATGCCCGTATCATAGATTTTTCAGAACTTAAAATTGGAGACCATATTCCGATAAATTTTTTCATTGACGATTCGGTTTATACTTCAATAATAAAATATGAAGGGAAAGAGAACATTAAAATAAAACTCGGTGTATTCAGGTGCTTACGTTTTAAGCCTATGATGGCAACCGGGGAAGTTTTCGCAGAAAAATACCCGATGACCCTTTGGGTTACCGATGATAAAAATCATATCCCTGTTTTGGCAAAATCTGCTGTAATAGTCGGTAATTTAAAAGGGGAACTAATGAAGTTTGAAGGGCTTGCAAATCCGCTGACTTCCAAATTAGAATAAAAATTTGAATATTTTTGAGGTATGGCTAAAGAAGTGAAAATATTAGCCGATTACAGGGAGTTTCAGTCAGGGATTCCAACTTTGCTTCTGAACAAACAGATAGAAATAACTCTTAAAAACCTCGCAGCGGGAGATTACCTGATCAATGACCAAATTCTGGTTGAAAGGAAAACAAAGGAAGATTTTGTTTTGTCGCTTATGAATAACCGCCTGTTTAACCAATGCTTGAAGCTAAAACGAAGTTTGAAGTATCCCTTGCTTATCATTGAGGGAAATCCATATAATACAAACCATAAGATCAATCGTCAGGCTGTGAAAGGTGCGTTGCTATCGGTTTCGGTTGCATGGCAGATACCTGTATTTTTTTCAAATAATGTCGAAGAAACCGCTGAGCTTTTAATTATGGCAGGGAAACAAATGCTGCAAGAAAAAATGCTCATTCTCCGAAAAGGTTACAAGCCTAAAAAACAAAAGAATCATCAGCTTTATTTTTTACAGGGGCTTCCGGCAGTAGGCCCTTCGCTTGCTTATCGTCTGTTGCTACATTTTGGGTCAATTGAGAAGATAATAAAAGCTACCGAAAAGCAACTTCTGACAGTTAATGGGATAGGAAAAGGAAAAGCCCGGAAAATAGTTGATTTTATTGGAATGAAGTTTTAAATTTTCTTTTAAATCACTAAAATTTTCCGACCCTTATGGAATTTATCCGAAATTTGCACCTTATTATAAAGTGATACATTATAGCATTTAAGCATTACATCATTATATCATTTAAGCATTGTAACATGAAAACAAAACTCTTCATTTTTATCGGTTTATTAGGAATTGCCCTTATTGCAAGTAGTTTTACTTTTTTTTACACTTCATGTAACTCAGCCAATTCCATGGTGCCACCTCCTGATTACAATATTTATGAGCAGGAATGGAAAAAAGTGGATTCTCTTGCAAACAGAGGTTTGCCTAAATCGGCGCTTGAATTGGTGGAAAAAATTTATTCCAAAGCAAAAAATGAAAATAACCACCCGCAATTCATCAAAGCTACTTTGTATAAAATAAAGCTCAAAGCCGATTTTGAAGAAGATTTTATTGAGAATATTATTAAAGATTTGAATACTGAAATTGATGAATCCTTAACGCCCGATAAACAAATACTGCACTCCATTATTGCCGACCTTTACTGGCGTTATTACCAGGCTAACAGGTATAAATTTTTAGAAAGAACCACAACCGGTAACTTTGATAATACCGACATAAAGACTTGGGACTTAAAAATCCTGCTCAATGCAGTAATAAAGAATTACCTTGCCTCCCTTGAACACCCGGATGAATTGAAACGTACAGATCTGAAATCTTATGATGTTATTCTTGAAACCACTGAAGAATCTAAAAATTATCGCCCCACCTTATACGATTTCCTTGCTCACCGTGCTGTTGACTTTTTTATTAACGATGAATCTTCCATTATTCAGCCGGCATATAAATTCGAACTTGATAATGAGGAGTATTTTACCGGAGCTTCAAAGTTCATAAAATTGAAAATCGAAACAAAAGATACTCTTTCATTAAAATTTTATGCTACTCAAATTTTGCAGAACCTGATTGATTTTCATCTGAATGATAAAACGCCCGTGGCGTTCATAGATGTGGATTTAAAACGCTTGAATTTCGTACGTCAAAATTCTGTGATTGAAAATAAAGATAGTTTATATCTGAAATCTTTAATTAATCTTGAGAAAAAATACATTGACTTCCCTTCATCTGCCGATGTCAGTTATGAAATTGCAAAAGAATATCAGCGGACAGGTGCCGGTTATAATCCGCTGGTATCTGATAAGCACAAATGGGATGTAAAAAAGGCTTATGAAGTTTGCGAAGAAGCCATAAAGCGTTTTCCCGATTCTGACGGTGCTAAAAATTGCAAGGTGCTTCAGCAACAAATCGAAAAAACCGATTTGCATATTACAACTGAAAATGTAAATAGCCCCGAAAAATTTTCCCTTGCACTTGTTGATTATAAGAATATTTCAAAGTTATATTTTCGGATTGTTCAGTTGGATTACGAGCAAAACAGGGAACTAAAGCAGACGAATCAAAAAAAGGAAGATATCGTCAGAAAATATTTATCGTTTCCATATCTTCAATCATGGGATTTGGAAATTCCTGACGATGGCGACTTTCAGCATCATGCAACGGAAATAAAAATACCTGAGCTTCCTCTGGGATATTACATTTTATTGGCATCAACAACCGAAAATTTTAGTCTTGAGCAAGGCTCAATATCCTACGGCTCATTCTGGATGTCAAACATAAGTTATATCACCCAAAAAACAACAAAAGACGGATACCGTTTTTATATCCTCGACAGGGAAACCGGTAATCCCTTAAAAAACACACAAGCACAAATATTTTACAGGCAGTATGATTACAATACAAGAAATTATGAATACAAACAAGGCGGTAGTTTTAATGCTGATGCTGAAGGGTATTTTGAAATTCCTGCCCTTGAATCAAATACCAAACCCAATTCATTCTTTTTGGAGTTTACCTTAAAAAATGACAGGTTAATAACAGAAGAGCAATTTTATCATGCCGGTTACTATCCGAGGGAAGAAAAGAAGGAAACCAAAACTTTTTTCTTTACCGACAGGGCTATTTACCGTCCAGGGCAGACCATATATTTCAAAGGAATTGTCCTGGAAAAGCTGAAGGATAATTATGAGATAAAGCCGGGATATAAGACAACAGTAACCTTCTTTGATGTCAATCATCAAAAAATATCCGAGGTGGAATTAGTTACCAATGATTATGGTTCTTTCAATGGGTCATTCACTGCACCGACCGGTGTTTTAAACGGTAAAATGACAATTAGCGATAAATCGGGTTCGGTTATTATTACAGTAGAGGAATATAAGCGTCCTAAATTCGAGGTGGTTTTCGAGGCAGTTACGGGAAGCTATAAATTAAATGAAATTGTAAATATTACCGGAAAAGCTCAGGCATTCTCAGGAAATAATATTGATAATGCCAGGGTCAGGTACAGGGTTGTTCGAAAAGTGTTCTATCCATACAGGTATTTCGGATTTTGGGATTTTATCCCTTTCCCCGAAACTTCAAGTATGGAAATTACCAATGGCGAAACAATAACCGATGAATTCGGGAAATTTAGTATAAGTTTTAAAGCTATATCCGATAATTCTGTTTCCTCGTCTTATAAACCGGTGTTCAATTATACTGTTTATGCCGATGTAACCGACATCAATGGTGAAACACAATCTTCAGAAACAACGGTTAGCGTTGGATATACAGCCTTATTTATTGATTTGGGTATAAAGGATATTGTGGATAAAGCTGAATTTAAAAAATTCAAATTAAAAACTACTAATCTTAATGGCAAACCGCAACCTGCCAAAGGGAAAATTATAATTTCGAAGCTGAAAGAACCGGACAGGCTTTTTATAGAAAGGCAATGGAAAGTACCGGATATTTTTATTTATTCGAAAGAGGAGTTTTACAGCGATTTTCCTCATAACATGTACAAAGAAGAAGGGAATATTAATAAGCTGGAAGTTGAATCAATTGTTGCCACTTTTGATTTCGATACGGAAGCTGATTCCATTATCAGGCTCAACGATGTGCCGGACTGGGAGCAAGGCAGATATTCAGCAGAAGTGCAAACAACTGACAGTTATGACGAAAAAGTGGAACTAAAGAAATATTTTATTTTATTCTCTGCAAAAGATAAAATGCCACCCGTGAACAAAATTGATTGGTTCCATACAATAAAAAATAAAGGAGAACCCGGCGAAAAAGCTGCTTTTATTATTGGAACAAAAGATAGAAATGTGTCTGTGCTTTATGAAGTGGTTCATAAAGATAAGGTTATAAGCAAACAATGGCTTAAATTACATGATGAACAAAAAGTAATCGAAATTCCGATTCTTGAAAAATACAGAGGCGGGTTTGCAGTTAATCTAATTTTTGTAAAGTATAACAGGAGTTTTAATAACAGCTTCAGGGTGGATGTTCCTTTTACAAATAAAGAGCTGGTATTTGAATTTGAAACATTCAGAAACAAGTTAATTCCGGGACAAAAGGAAGAATGGAAAATAAAGATAAAAGGTAAGAAGGGCGATTCCCTGACTGCTGAATTATTGGCTTCTATGTATGATGCTTCTTTAGATGTGTTTACACCTCATAACTGGAATTTCAATCTTTACAGGAAACAGTACGGTTCTTTATTCTGGCAAACATCCGGTGCTTTTTCAACCGGGCACTTAAAGATTTTCTCTGCACCGGTTAAAGGTTGGGTTATACCCGTTTTTAAGGAATATGACCGCCTGAACTGGTTTGGATTTAATTATTACGGAGCGCCGTTTTACAGAGAAGGATTTGCAAAAAACGGAGAAATGGTGGAAGCAACGGCTATCCCCGGACAAGCACACAAAATGGCTGGGGATGCTATCGTAGATAAGTCCGTTGAAGAAGAAGAATTTATTGACAAAGGAGAGAAGAAAAAGGAACAGGTTCAGGGTTTACAAATCCGCCGTGATTTTAGAGAAACAGCTTTCTTTTACCCGGCATTACAAACTAACGAAAACGGTGAAGTAATAATCAGTTTCACCGCTCCCGAATCACTTACACGTTGGAACCTCATGGGATTGGCATATACCAAAGATTTGAAATACGGACAGTTTGAAAAAGAGATTATAACGCAGAAAGACCTGATGGTCATTCCTAATCCGCCGAGGTTTTTCAGGGTGGGTGATACAATATCTTTCGCTGCCAAGGTTGTGAATCTCTCAGATGTGGAATTGACAGGCGAAGCTAAAATGCAATTCTTCAATACCCGGACAATGAAAGATATTACCTCGTTACTGGTCTCCGATAATACATCCAAAGCATTTATGGTTTCTAAGGGTAAAAGCCAAATGTTAGACTGGGATATCAGCATCCCCGAAGGAATTGATGTGATTACTTACAGGATAACAGCTTATGCCGGTAATTTCAGCGATGGTGAAGAAAAAGCCATTCCCGTCCTCACCAACCGTATGCTTGTAACCGAATCCCTGCCTTTACCCGTTAACGGCAAAGAAACCAAAACCTTTAAATTTGAAAAGTTATTGAACTCTTCATTAAAAAAGGGAGTCAGGGGGATTACCTTACGCCCGTTCAAACTCACCCTCGAATTCTCCTCCAACCCGGCATGGTATGCCGTTCAGGCATTGCCTTACATAATGGAAACCGAATTTGAATCAGCCGATCACATTTTTTCAAGGTATTATGCAAACAGCATTGCGTCTTATCTCGTTAATTCAAAGCCAGGGATCAAACAAGTATTTGATATCTGGAAAAACTTTACACCCGATGCTTTGCTTTCCAATCTTGAAAAAAATGAAGAACTGAAATCCGTTATTTTACAGGAAACGCCCTGGGTTTTAGAAGCTGAGAATGAAACGGAAAGAAAACAAAGGGTTGCATTGCTTTTCGATTTGAATAAGATGTCGGATGAGATGACAGCTTCATTAAGGAAATTAAAACAGAAACAATCGCCTAACGGCGGCTGGCCCTGGTTTAAAGGCATGCGGGAAAGCCGCAATATTACTCAAAACATTGTAACAGGTTTTGCTCATTTGAGGCAGCTTGGTGTAGCTAATATATGGGAAGATACTGATACGAGGCAAATGCTCGGCAAAGCCATCCGGTATTTAGATCAAAAAATCAGGGAAGATTATGAGAAACTTAAACAACGAAATCCTGACGAAATGGATAAAAACCATCTTAGCCGGATACAGATTCAATACCTGTATGCAAGGAGTTATTTCATGGACGAAACAGCCATCCCGAAAAACACAGAGGAAGCATTCAATTACTACATGGAGCAGTCGAAAAAATACTGGCTCGATTATAATAAATATCTCCAGGGGATGATCGCTTTGGCTCTGAACCGCCTGTACGAAAAATCCATCCCTTTGCAAATTTTGGCTTCTATAAAAGAACATGCGTTGTATTCGGAAGAAATGGGAATGTACTGGCGCGATAACCTTGGCGGCTATTACTGGTACCAGGCGCCGGTCGAAACTCAGGCGTTACTGATCGAAGCATTCGATGAGATCACCAATGATAAGGAAGCTGTTGAGCAGATGAAGATATGGTTGCTGAAACAAAAGCAAACACAAGACTGGAAAACTTCCAAAGCAACAGCAGAGGCTGTTTATGCTTTGCTCCTGAAAGGCTCCGATTGGCTGGCAAATACTGAACTGGCAGAAATTAAAATAGGCAATGAAGTGATTGATCCATTGAAGCTGGACGACACTAAAGTAGAAGCAGGTACGGGATATTTCAAAACATCGTGGTCGGGAAGTGATATAAAACCGGAAATGGGCGAGATAACGGTTACCAATAAAAATGAAAGCATCGCCTGGGGTGCTGTTTACTGGCAATATTTTGAGAACCTTGATAAGATTACACCACACGATACTCCTCTCAAACTTGAGAAAAAACTTTTTATTGAACGAAACACGGATGCCG
>JAIORT010000024.1 GCA_021107975.1 Bacteroidales bacterium
CCATATCAAACGTGCTGTTGACCATATTTGGGAAAACCTCTAAATCACCAAAAAAAATCAACCGTATAAGACCAACAACAAATGCTATTATGAAGAATCCGATCCAGATATAATTCAGCGCCATATAAAATCCTTTATAGATTCAAGCCCCGAAAATACGGAAAATAAATATTATATGATTCATAAAATAAATTGTTTATTAATTTTGTATGATATTATGACAAGACAAAATTACAAAATTGCTTACCTGACCTCCATTAATCCGAGGGATAAACGAGCATTATCAGGGTCTCCGTATTATATGCTCAGAGCCTTAGAAAAGCATGTGGGAAGTGTTGATGTTTTAGGACCTGTTAAAATAAAGAAGACAATCTTTCATTATATATCCCAATTTTTTAAAAAATATTTTAAGGCTTATAATATTTATCATAGTTATTTTCTGGCACGCAAGTATGCTAAAATTTTTAATAAAAAACTTAAAGGAAAAAACTATGATTTTATCTTTGCACCTCGTGTTTCTACTGAGATGTGTCTGATAAAAACCGATATCCCAATAATATATTTTACCGATACCACTTTCAAATTATTATATAATTATTATGAATGGTTTTCGGGATTTATGAAAATTTCGGAATGGGAAGGAAATAAAATCGAACAATTAGCTATAAATAAAGCAAGTATATTAATAAATTCTTCTGAATGGGGTGCAAATTCGGCTATCAAAGATTATCATGCCGACCCTGAAAAGGTATATGTAATTCCGTTTGCACCTAATATTGATGAAGTACCGGAACGGGATAAGGTTCTTAAACCAAAAGATTCGGACAAGTGTAAATTATTGTTTTTAGGTGTTGAATGGATAAGAAAAGGAGGTGATATTGCTTTTGAAACGTTAAATGAATTAAAAAAAATGGGCTTGAATGTATCCTTAACGGTTTGTGGTTGTGTCCCTCCTGCCGAATACCAGGATGATGATCTTATTGTAATTCCTTTTTTGAATAAAAATGATAAAAAACAAAATAAGGAGTTTAACAAATTATTAATTGACAGTCATTTTCTGATATTACCAACAAGAGAAGAATGTTTTGGTGTAGTTTTTTGCGAGGCAAGTGCATTTGGTTTACCATCAATAACAACTGATACAGGTGGAATAAGCGGAGCTGTGAAGAACGGAAAGAATGGATTCCGACTACCTTTGGAAGCAAGAGGAAAGCAATATGCTGAAAAAATATTTGAAATATTTTCGGACTATGAAAATAAATACTTACCATTATCAAAGTCGTCCAGAGATATTTATGAGCAGAAACTTAACTGGGATTCATGGGCTGCATCTTTAATTAAAATATTGAAAGAGCATGATGAAATCTTTAATAAGTGAAGTAATATTTCGGTTTTTTCAAAAAGAAACAAATAATTGTAACTAATCAGTATATTGACAGGTAAAAATAAATAAAATATCACGGAGGAATTAGTTATTATTTCAAAATTTTCAAATAAGGATACCAGGGACAAAAAAAAATTGTCAAACGAACAATATTACAAGTCGCTGATCAGTAATAAGGAGGAACCAACTTTTCTTGCCGACCTTGACGGGGATATTTTATTAATAAATCAAAGAGGAGAAGAATTATCCGGTTATTCAGAAGAAGAAATAACCCTTTTCAGTGTTCGTGATATTTTTATTACTTTAAAAAATAAAAAAAATCCTTTTAACATCAGCCAGATTAGAGAATTTTCATCAACAATTTATTTAATTGATGCATTTCACTATCTAATTCCGGTTTTCCTTGATTTTAAGGAAATAGAAGGGAGTAAGTTTCTATGTACCATAAAACCGGAGAGCAGTAAACAAAAAACAGAAAAACCGGATTATACTGCGAAACCGGAACAATCGAATCCTGCTAAAATCATCCTGCCTGCTCAGGATGAAAAAAACACAAGGCAATTTGATGAAAAATTTGAACATGATGTACGGAGTTCGTTAAATACCATACTTGGTTTTACAACTATTTTATCAAAAGAAGCAAGTATTGTAAAAGACAATAAGTTAAATAAATACATAGATTCAATATTAAAAAACGGCAATAACCTGAAAAAACTGTTCGACAAACTTGACAGCAGTTCTTCAGATAATTATAAGGTTTCCAATGCGCGATGCTCTATCGGTCCGATTCTGCAAAAGGCTCAAATCATGTTACAATCCACTGCTAAAGAAAATAATGTTGAAATTGAAATAAATCAATCTGAAGAATATAGCATTATTACAGATGAAGATTTGTTATCTGATATAATCAGTTTCCTGATTAAAAAGGCGATATTATATACAAGAAATGATGATGTTAAAATAAATGTATCGGCTGATGAACAATCAGAAAAGCTTATATTGAAAATTGATAACCTCGGACAGGATATTCCGCAAGGCATAATTCATTTTATTAAAAGAGAAAACAATAAAGATTATTATGATTACAATAATCTAATTGTAAGTTCAAATCCTGAAATGTCATCATTGTTAAGGAATTTAAACAGTGTTGAAGGAAAAATTGATTTTACTACCGGAGATAGTCTGGGCGAAATAGTAACCCTTGTTTTCCCAATAGGAAAAGATATAGAGAAGGATGACGGTGATTTACCATTAGATGAAAAATCAAGCAACGGTAAGGTAATAAATGCGCTAATAGTTGAAGATGATAAATATAACTCGATGATTTTAAAAATGTTCATCGAACATACCGCTGAAGTCTCGTGTGCATTTTCAGGAAATGAGGCAATTAACATTATTGAAATATTTTATAATAAAGGGATTATCTTTGATATTGTTTTTATGGATATTGGCTTGCCCAAGCCTTGGGACGGAATAATTTTAAAAAAGGAAATTGAAAAAAAATGGCATGAATATTCTAATGTTCCTTTTGTTGCCCAAACAGCATTTGCAACTGAGCATTATGCTAAAAGAATAAACGAGGCAAATTTCAAAGGATATCTTGTCAAACCAATCAACAAGAATGATATTCTGAAATTTATAAGCAAAATCCCGAAAATAAAAGCTTTATAAAATCAAACCGCATTTTTCAACATATTTTATCAAAATAATCAAAACTTACGCTTTAGTTCAAATTTCTCCTTTTTTAATGTATCCTTTTCTGTCCGAAGACATTATCTGATATTTATACGTAATATTACGCAGTGTTTTTACGTATTTACCCCCATTAAAATTGGGTAATTTCCCTGTTTTTTTTTCATTTTTATCTATATAATTTTGTGTATTCATTTTTGATGATATGATTTTACTTAATCAAATTGATTATGACAATAGAAAAAAATATGATTTTCAGGATTCTTGAAAAAAACCGGTTTTATCAAAATGCAATAGTGCTATTTAGTTTTTGCCTGATTGTTTTTTCGTCCTGTATTCCGCAAAAAAAAATAATCTTAATGCAATATGAAGATTTGATTGATAGTACTTATGCCGGCACTTTTGAAGGAACAAATTTTGAAGATACTATTTATCGAATCCAGCCTAATGATTATTTATACATTAACATTACTTCGGTTAGTAAAGAGATAACTTATTTTTTTCAACCTCTTGCGGGGGTTAATTATATAAACGATGAAAATCAGGCTTTAGCAGGATATAATGTAAATGATGATGGCACCATTGATTTTCCTTATGTAGGCAAAATTTACCTGGAGGGTCAAACAATAAGAGAAGCTGCTAGTTCTATAAAAAAAGCTGCCGGAAAATTTATAGGAAAAGCAAGAATTGACGTAAAACTTATTAATAATACCGCTAATATTTTAGGGGAAGTAAAGAATGAGGGTTGTTTTAATATGACAAAAAGCAAGCTGTCAATATACGAAGCCATCACTCTTGCCGGCGGCTTTACTGATTATGCCAAAAGAAATAAAGTAAAAGTTTTACGAACAGTTAATAAAAAGTATAAAATGTTTATTGTTGATATGACAAGCGGGCATTTGATAGGAAAAAATATGTTTTATATTTATCCCAATGATGTTATTTATGTTGAACCTATGCGGGCAAAAGCACTTGGAGTTACACCAACATTTTCACTGACGATATTAACTACAATTATTACATTCTATATTTTATTACAATCCTTAAACTAATATTTTAAATAATGAGTATGCCTAACACTACTTCTAAGGGTGGAATTGATTTTAAAAGGGTATTGAAAAAATACAGGAAGAACTGGTACCTGTTCGTAATTACTATTGTTATTGGATACCTATATGCAAATAATTCTAACAAGTATATTATCCCTATTTACAGTTTAAGCACTTCTGTTTTGATTGAGGATAAAACTAACAGTTCGATACTCGAAGAAAGGGCGTCTATATCTGCCTCACCTTCTTTTTTAAGTTCAAAGCTCATCGAGAATCAAATAGCATCTCTCAAATCATTTGTACAGATAAAAAGAATTATCGAACAACTCGATTTTGAAGTTTCATATTTTGCAAAAGGTAAATATATATGGGATGAAATTTATAAACGTTCGCCCTTTATCGTAAACTTCGACAAAGAACATTCACAGGTTAGATACAGAAGAATTGATTTGAAATTCATATCTGAAAATGAATTTATATTATGGTCGGAGCATAACCCGTTCAAGCAACCAAAAACATATCGTTTCGGAGAGGATATTATTAGCAGTAATTGTAATTTTAAAATAGAATTAAAAGAGGGTATAAATCCACTACATTACACAAATCAGGAATATGGATTTATTATCAATAGCATTGACGGCGTAACAAATGAATACAGGAACAAAACAAGTATTCATATCGAAGGTGGCACCTCGGTTTTGATAATATCATCACATGGACCGAATAAGCAAAAAGAAAAGGATTACCTGAATAAACTTACAAAAGTATTTTTATTGAGTAATCTTGAAAAAAAGAACAAAATACTTACCAATACAATTATATTTATAAATTCTCAATTAGTTGGGATTGGAAAAAGCCTTGATGAGTCGGAACAACGCCTTGAGGAATACAGAAAAAACCATAAGTTTATGCAGTTAAATGCAAAAGCTGCCGGACTGTTAAGCAAAATGAATTCCCAGTCAAAAACAAGATCAAATCTTCTTTTGGATTTAAAATATTACGAATACCTTCAGGAATATCTTATCGCTCATAATAACTTTGATGATGTAGTTATGCCGTCAACTGTGGGGTTGAGTTTGCCATTATTTTCCGATTTAGTACTTAAACTTTCTACCGTAACTCTTAAAAAGGAAGATTTAATTGCAAATTCATCACGTGAAAATCCATATATCGAAACTCTTGAAGAAGAAATGGAAAATATGAAGGTGGCACTTATTGAAAACATAAATAGTATTGTTTATACTACCAATATCAAAATTGAAGATATTGAAGAAAGAATGATGGTAACTGATGAGGAATTTTCAAAGCTTCCAGGAATTGAGCGCGAATATCTTGAAATCCAAAGGAAATATAAAATATACAACAATCTTTTCGACTTCCTTTTAAAAAGAAAATCCGAAGTAGAAATTCAAAGAGCGGCAAACCTGTCCGATCATGAAATAATTGATTATGCAGGTGATACAGGGATAGGGAAAATATCCCAAAGTCCAAAATCCGCTTATGTAAATGCTATTTTATGGGCAATAGTTCTGCCTTCTGTATTCTTATTCCTTGTAGTATTACTTAATAACAGGGTAATGGCACGCGAAGACATAGAATCACATACTGATGTTCCTATAATTGGATCATTAATTAAAAATCCTGAAAAAAATGGTAATTATGTACTAAAATCGCCTAATTCATATTTTTCCGAATTATTACGAATAATCAGAATAAAACTTAAGCTCGATCCTGCACAGGGAAAACAAGTTGTTGCTGTTACTTCTGCGATGATAGATGAAGGAAAGACATTTTTTAGCGTGAATTTTGCCTCGGTTTATGCATTAACCGGTAAACGTACACTATTATTAGGATTTGACCTGCGTCGTCCTAATATCGCAAATGAATTTAACTTAGACCCTAATAAGGGTATAACGGATTATTTGATTAACGATTTGAACCTTGACGATGTTATACAAAAAACATTTACAAAAAATCTTGATATTCTTTTATCAGGTCCAATTCCGCCCAACCCTGACGAGCTTATAGAATCGGAAAAAACACAACAACTGTTTCTTGAACTGAAACAGAAGTATGATTATATAATAATGGATACATCTCCAATCGGACTTGTTGGGGATGCATACCTGCTAAATAAATATGCTGATGCTACGATTTTTATTGTAAGGCACAACTTTTCAACCAAGAAAAATTTTTCATCAGCTATAAAGGAAGCCGAAAATAATAAAATGAAAAATTTACACATTGTTTATAACGATGTAAAATCGAAACGTGATAAATATGATAACCAGTTTTATAGTGATGCTGAGCCGCAAAAATATTTTGTACGTATTATTTTATCTATAAGACAGTTTGTAGTTGATTTACTAAGAAAATTTTAATTTGAATTTACTTTTAAATATGAATAAAATATAACTATGGATCCTATTAATAAAACAGAATTGGAAAATCATCTTCCTGAAAAGTGGACGATGATAATAAAGCCAAAAAGAAGCATTTTTAGTGTTAATCTGAATGAATTATGGCAATATCGCGACCTGATTTTTCTGTTCGTAAAACGAGATTTTGTTTCTAAATTCAAACAAACAATACTTGGTCCATTATGGTTTATCATACAACCATTACTGACTACCATAATGTTTACAATTGTTTTTGGTAATATCGCAGGTATTCCTACCGATGGTATTCCCAAAATGTTATTTTATCTTTCAGGTATAGTCGGATGGACATATTTTGCAACCTGCCTGAACGACACATCTCAAACGTTTGTTAAAAATGCTGCAATTTTCGGGAAAGTTTATTTTCCCCGGCTTGCCCTTCCGGTATCAGTTGTGATTTCAAATCTTGTAAGCTTTGTCATTCAGTTTATTTTCCTTTTGTGTTTTATGTTGTATTTCTATCTGGCAGGGTCATCAGTCAATCCGAATATTAATGTTTTATTAATACCGGTATTGGTTATTATAATTGCCGGACTTGGACTGGGTTTTGGAATTATTATTTCTTCACTCACAACCAAATACCGCGACTTAACTCATTTAGTAACTTTTGGAGTGTCGTTATGGATGTATGCTACACCAATAATATATCCTCTGTCTGAAATTCCGGAAAAGTATAAAATATTTGTATTAGCCAATCCAATGACACCTATTGTTGAAACCTTTAAATCGGCATTACTGGGTGTGGGAGAAGTGAATTACCTGCAATTACTTTACAGCTTTGGATTTACCGTATTTGTTTTATGTGTAGGTGTAATTATATTTAATAAAGTTGAGAAAACCTTTATGGATACTGTTTAATCATATAACCTATTATTATTAAAATGATTTAAAAACTATTAAAATGTCAAACACAATAATAAAACTCGAAGACATATCAAAACAATACCGCCTCGGTGTTGTTGGTACAGGTACCTTAAGCCACGATCTGAACAGATGGTTTGCAAAGATACGCAGAAAAGAGGATCCCACATTAAAAATAGGCGCTTCAAATGTATTGGATACTGTTGACGGGCAATATGTCTGGGCTTTAAAGGATATAAATTTAGATGTGGGCGAAGGCGAAGTACTCGGAATAATAGGTAAAAATGGCGCTGGAAAATCAACCCTGCTAAAATTACTTTCACGAGTAACAGGACCTACAACCGGAACCATTAAAATTAATGGCAGGATAGCAAGCCTGTTGGAAGTTGGCACCGGTTTTCATCCCGAACTTACAGGAAAAGAAAATATTTATTTAAATGGCGCTATACTGGGAATGACAAAAAAAGAAATTTCATCAAAATTTGACGAAATAGTTGATTTTTCCGGAGTTAAAAAATTTGTTAATACCCCTGTAAAACGATACTCATCAGGGATGTACGTCAGGCTTGCTTTTGCAGTTGCCGCACATCTCGAACCCGAAACTCTTATTGTAGATGAAGTGCTCGCTGTTGGTGATGCTGAATTTCAGAAAAAAGCAATCGGGAAAATGAAATCCGTATCAAAAAGTGGCAGAACAGTATTGTTTGTAAGCCATAATTTAACCGCAGTTGAGCAATTGTGCACCAGGGGTGTTTTAATGCAAAACGGAACTATTATAATGGATGGTAAAGTTCACGATATTACTACTGCATACAAAAAAATGTCGGTTGATGAAAATGAATTAAAGAGAAGCGGGGCGCGCCAGATAGAATTCCTCGATTACAATTTAACCGATGAAAATGATAAAGTTACAGACGAAATTTACTTAGGAGACTCATTTATTGTAAATGCCAATATTAAAGCAAACGAGAATATTGACAATACTGATTTATCATTAGACATCAGAAATGATGCAAATGAGTTCATTTCGCATGTTACAAATGCCGATGATCTGTTTGAGCTAAAAAACATAAACAAGGGCGAGAAAGTAAGTGTTTCGGTTAAAGTAAAAAATCTTTCACTCGCACCGGGAACATATTATATCTCATTGTGGTTGGGCAATATGTACGGAACATTTGATTACATCGAAAATTGTCTCAGGTTTAGTATCAGGCAGGGAGAAAAATTCATATTACGCCCGTATCCGTTCGATAAGCGATCTAAAACAGTCCTTCAGTCAAAATGGAATTTTAGATAAACTAATTGTGCTATGAATCACAAACCAACAGTAAGTGTAATAATGCCTGTTTATAACGGAGAGGAATATCTTCGTGAGGCAATTGACAGTGTTCTCAATCAAACATATAAAGATTTTGAATTTATACTTATTAATGACGGTTCAACTGATGGAACTCAAAAAATAATTGAATCATATAATGACCCCAGGTTAATTCCGGTAAATCAAAAAAATCAGGGAGTGGCGAGATCATTGAATAATGCTTTGAAAATGGCAAAAGGGAAATACATTCGCAGGCATGATGCAGATGATATTTCATTACGTACCGAATTGGAAGAACAAGTGCAATTTATGGAAGACAATCCTGAATTTGCTCTGCTTAGCAACCAGATAGCTTATATGACTGACAGAGGGAAAAAAGCTCATAAATATAGAAACCCCCAAAACCCTTTTTTCAAGAATAAACCATATCGTGTTGTTGATTATCAAACATATAAAAAGTATCGTCCTGTTATTCATGCTACTGTTCTGATGAAAACCGATGTTGTAAATCAACTTGGCGGGTACAGGACAGAATTTCTCACATCCGAAGATGTTGACCTTTGGTTAAGATTTCTTGACAACCATAAAATTGCCGTACTTAATTCATGTAAATATTTTGTCAGGCTTCACTCCACGTCTGCCACAAAAGCACACAGCTCATCAGTTGATTTTTATAGAAACCTTGCTATTGAATATGCCGAAGAAAGACGGAGATCAGGTTCTGATCCTTTAATGCGTGGAGAATCAATATCTAAACCTATTGAAACAGAACAGCTTGTTGAAGATATTAAACCAACATCAAAAGGTAAAAATTACAGGGATGACCTGGACTTTTACTACAACCTGTTATGGAATGCAGGAGATTTTAAAAATCTAAGAGAAGTAACAAAAGTTATAATATCTGATGGCTGGAAAGATTCAAGAACATGGAAGATGCTGATTTTTCCAGTATTGGGTTCAAAACTGATAAATGCAGGTGTAAAAATTAAAAGTACACTTAGAGATAAACACTAAATATTTGTGTAACTGACGCGTATGATTATAATATGAACTATGAAAACACAAAAAAAGTTCAGAGTATTTTATTTTGGAGCTGACATGCCATGGCAGCAACTTGTAACTCATGGTTTTAGAAGAAGAAATACTTGTCTTTTAAAGAGCCTTGTAAATAACAAAGATGTCGAAAAGGTTTTTGTTGTGAGGCAGGTATTAAGAAATGAAGTATTTAAAAATATCTTTCAAAAACAAGCTGATACAAAGGTTAGAGACATTTATATTGCATTAATGCTCCCTGAGCGGAAATGGTTGCCTTTCACAAAAACTATTAACCTTCTTTTTGCCCGTTTATTTATATTATTTCAAACCGGAAGATTTATACAAAAAAACGATATAATCTGGATATATTGGATTCGGGCGTATCTGTTTGTCAGGAAATTAAAAGTGAAAGGCAGGTATATTTTCGATATTGATCATAATATTATTGATGATGATAATTTACCTGAAAACGAAAGAGAAAATGTTTCAAAAACACTGCTTGATATTGGTAAAAGATCAGAAAATATTCTTTCCAGTTGCAGAAGTATGATCAATTGGTATGAAACACGCGGTTTTTCAAATTGTCTTTATATAAGAAACGGAATTGATCCTAACCGTTTTAAAAAACATTTTTCAGAACCTGATGATTTAAAAAAAATTCCTTCACCAAGAATCTTATATGTCGGGACATTATCGAAATGGATAAATACTAATCTGTTTTTAAACCTGATTAAAAAACGCAGTGATTGGAATTTTATAATAATTGGAGGAAACTATAAAACCTCATTATCAGAAAAACTCAATAATCTTCCAAATGTTTCCCTTTTAGGGTTTAAAACTGCCGAAGTCATTCCGCGCTATATGTCAAATGTAGATATTGGACTTGGGATTTATAAAAATGAGGAGTGGCTCGATGTTGACAGTATGAAATTTTATGAATATTTAGCATCCGGTATTCCTGTTGTTTCTACAAAGTACCATAATTATATCGAACCTGATTTTTATAATCTTATCAAAACTTCGAATAACCCGGAAGAAATTGAAAACATAATAGAAGAATATTTGAATCTTAAAAAGCAGGATAAAGAAGCCTGGAGAATTAATTGTAAATCATTTATCGAAGATAGCACGTGGGATAATAGAATAGAGATAGTTATTAATTATTTAAAAAATTAGTTTAAGGAACATGGGAAATAATCCAACAATATCAGTTATTATTCCTGTTAAAAACGGAATTAGCACATTAAAATCGTGCCTTGACGGAATATTTTCTCAAAGCCTGAAAGATTCATTAGAGGTAATAATAATTGATTCCGGATCAACAGATGGCACACTTGATTTGCTTTCGGAATATGATGTAAAAGTACATAATCTTCCTCCTGCTGAATTCAATCATGGCGACACACGAAATCTTGGAGTAAAGCTTGCGAAAGGTGAATTTATTGTAATGACAGTGCAGGATGCCACGCCGGTTGACGACAAATGGATTGAAAAAATGCTAAAGCATTTTAACGATCCGCTTGTTGCAGGTGTTACCGGGCAGCAGGTTATTCCGCATGATCCCGAAAAAAACCCTTTACAATGGTTCAGACCTGTTTCCGACCCTGTTCCATGGAAGATATATTTTCCTGAGCCGGAAAAATTTACTTCTTTATCAGGTAAAGAACAACATGCACTGTGTTGCTGGGATGATGTAAATGCAATGTATCGGAAATCAATAAAAGAAAAAATCCCGTTTCAGCGTATTTCATTCTCTGAAGATGCCCTTTGGGCAAGAGATGCATTATCGAAAGGTTATGCTATTGTTTATGACTATAATGCAAGGGTTTATCACTACCATCACCAGAATTACAAATTCTATTTTAAGAGAAATTACACCATGCTCTATCAAAATTATAAATTTTTTAATTACCTGAAATTGCCGCCCTTTGTATTAACTCATGTACTAAAAATATTTTACAGGCTAAGTAAAGAACAAATAAGTTTTAAAGAAAAAGTAAAATGGCTTTTTTATAATCTAAAACTTGTTTGCGCTCAGTGGAGCGCCACTTTTGTTTTCTTTTTATCATCAAAATTATTTGGTATAAAAGGAGTAGAAAAAACACATAAATATTTTTGTGGTTTACCACCACAGGGAATACAAGCTAAAAAAAATTAAAATAAACAAAAACAATAAAAAATGAAAAAATCAGAACAAGCTTTAGTAAGTGTCTTAATGACGACATACAACCGGGAAAAATACCTGGCAGAAGCAATTGAAAGTGTTTTAGCATCAACATACAAAAATTTCGAGCTTTTAGTAGTTGATGACCGATCAAAAGATCGCAGTGTGGAAATTGCAAAAAGCTATGCTGAAAAGGATGACCGTGTTAAAGTTCATATTAATGAAAAAAACCTCGGTGATTATCCCAACAGGAATCATGCTGCACAGCTTGCAAAGGGTGAGTATCTGAAATATGTTGACGCTGACGACATGATTTACCCCACCGGTCTTGAAGTTATGGTGGATGGAATGGAGAAATTTCCGGAAGCAGGTTTTGGACTTGCTTCTCTCCCACAGGATAAATTCAGAATATTTCCTTTTATACTTACCGGCAGGGAAGCATATAAACGTCATTATTTTGAACAGCTATTATTCCATAAAGCGCCTTTGTCGGCAATAATCAGAAAGGATGCTTATAAAAAAGTCGGTGGCTTTACCGGACGACGGTATCTCGGTGATTTTGAAATGTGGCATATCCTCGCAAATAGTTATTCTGTTGTTTTAATGGCACAGGGTGTTGTGTGGTATCGTGAACATGAAGAGCAGGAAATGCAAAACAATAGAACCGATTTCACTATTCCGTTTAAATATGTTTTATGTGCTGAAGAAATGCTAAACCGGGATGATTGCCCATTAAGCCCTGAAGAACGCGAAAAAGCACTGAAAAAGGTATATTGGAACCAGGCAAGGTATATACTTGGAGTGGGTAAAAATAAATCCCTGAAAATTATGAGAGAGTTAAAGAAAGAAACAAATTTCTCATATTTACAACTGATAAAACTGGCTCGTAAAGAACCCAATATCTCATAATTTGATTTTAAACTCTAACTCATGAAGTTCTTAGTGAATCTTATTAAAATCATACTTCTTTTCTTCGGAAATATCTGTTCCCGGATTGGACGGTTTATTTATTGGTATCTGAGGCTTAGCCAGTCAAGAATCGGGAAAAATGTAAAATTTGAATTTCCGGTTATTGTCGAAGGTTCCGGCACACTGCAAATTGACGATAATTGCAAAATTGAAAAAAGGGTGTCATTCGGACGTTCACCGGGCAGTAGTATTAAAATCGGAAAAGGATCAAAAATATATGAAAAAGTCAATATTCACGCCGGCGAAAATACTTCAATTAAGATAGGTGAGAATTGTGCGATCCTGACAAATAGCATATTACGAAACGGGAATGAAGTTGATATTGGAAACAGAAGTTCCATATCAAGTTACTGTCAGATATTTCCGAGGGAGGAGGGCTATGACGGCAAACTGATAATGGGCGAAAAATCAAATATAGGCGACAACACCATGATTGACACAAGTAACGATGTTATCATTGGAAATGAAGTTGCAATAGGTCCCTATGATATTATTTATACGCACGACCACGATTATAAATCCACTTCTTTTGCAGCCTGGAAAGGCGGTGTGATAACAGGGCAGGTAATAGTAAAAGATGGGGCATGGGTAGGCGCAAGGGTTACTTTATTACCCGGAGTTACAATAGGTAAAAGAGCGATTGTTGCAGCCGGCTCTGTTGTTACAAAAAATGTTGAAGACGGTGATATTGTTGCAGGTGTTCCGGCAAAGTCGTTGTTGAAGAATAAGGTAAAAAAGGTTGAGGCTGAAGTGAAGGTTGAGGTAAAAAGGAATTAAAGAATTATAGAATTGATGAATTGAATACATGAACACAATGAGCAATCAGGAAAAACAAAAAGTATCAATAATAATTCCGGCGTATAATGCCGAAAAATATATCGAAGAAACCCTTGACTCGGTAATAAATCAGACATGGGAAAATATTGAAGTTTTTGTGGTGGATGATGGTTCAAAGGACAGAACAGTAGAAATAGCCCGAAGATATGAATCGGACAAATTAAAAGTTCTTACGCAAAAAAACCAGAAAGCCTGTGTAGCCCGAAACAAGGGATTATCAATGAGCACCGGGAAATATATTCAGTATCTCGATGCCGATGATGTTTTAAGCAAAAATAAAATAGAAGAACAAATGAAAGTTCTTCAGGGCAGCGAAGACTATCTTGCAATAAGTTCTTCGGTTCATTTCATGGATGGAGAGGATTATCGTAACATGTCTCCCCGTGAAGAATCGCTCTGGATACACGATACCGATGACCCCGTAGAATTTTTAGTAAGATTATATGGAGGATATGGCGAAAGATGGATGGTGCTGTCCAATGCCTGGTTAACTCCCAAAAAGATATGCGATAAAATCGGTCCGTGGGACGAAACACTTTTATTAGACCAGGACGGGGAATATTTTACCAGGGCTATATTAGCGTCAAAAGGGATAAGAACTACCGGAGGCATCAGTTATTACAGACGATTTATTTTTAGCGAAAGCATTTCAGGTAAAGCCTATAAAAAAGAAAACCTGGAAAGTGCATTACATTCGCTCAACTGTAAATCGAAATATTTAAACGAGTTCACCAATTCTGATAACTACAAAAAAGCAATAGCAACCTTGTACCAGGAAATTGCTATTAATGCTTATCCTATGTTCAAAGATTTAGTTACAACATGTGAATCAAAGGTGAAAGAAACAGGTAAGAAGCCTGATATTCCGGTTCTTGGTGGCAGGCTTATAGAAACAACCAAGCAAATTTTCGGTTGGAAAGCAGCAAAAAAGATAAGTTATTTAGTTCACAAAAAAAGAAAATAAAAATGAAATCAATCTGTATTTTAACACAAAGTCATTTATGCAGGAACCCGAGAGTAGTTAAAGAGGCTAATGCCCTTGCAAAAGCAGGCTACAAGGTTACAATCCTGACTACTTTTACTTACGCCGATATGCTGGAAGAGGACTTGAAATTGATTGATACCGAAAAGATAAATTTCAAAGGGATAATAAATATGATACCTTCCCAGTCAGAAAAATGGTACAGACTGAAACAACGGCTTGTACGACGAATAGCAGGCGAAGTAATAGGAAGGTTTAAATGGGAAAACATACTGGCACTTGGTTATGATTATCGCACAAACCTCAAAGCAGCAATCAGGGAAAATGCCGACCTATACACCTGCCATCAGGAGATGAGTACGGTAATTGGCTGTAAATTAATTGAACGCGGTTTTAAGGTTGCTTTTGATTTTGAAGACTGGTACTCTCACGACCTTCTATCTGATGCTAACAGAACCCGCCCGATAAATCTTCTAACCAAATATGAAAAATTTGCTTTACAAAATAGTGTTCTGAACTATACCACATCCGAAAGTATGGCAAATGCTTTTGCTGAATTTGCACATATTAAACCTCCAAAAGTCCTTAATAATGTTTTTCCGCTTGCCGAAAGGGAAAACATTGATAATGAAATTAAAGACAGGAAAGACTTGACAAAACCCTCTATTCATTGGTATTCACAAACTATTGGTCCCGGACGAGGGCTTGAGTTTCTAATAAATTCCCTGAATGATGTTAATACTCCTTTGGAATTGCACTTGAGAGGAAATTGCTCTGATAGTTTTAAAACGGAATTGTCTGCGATATTTCCCGAAAATAAAGGTCACAAACTGTATATTCATCCATTGGTTCCACATAAAGAATTGTTATCAAGAATTTCGGAACATGATATAGGACTTGCAACCGAAGAATACACACCCGATAGCAGAAATTTAACAATTACAAATAAAATATTACAATACCTGCTGGGCGGTATTGCAGTGATAGCATCTGATACTGACGGGCAGAAAGAAGTAGCCCGTGAAGCTCCTAAAGCTGTATTTCTTTTTAAAAATAATAAATCCAATAATTTTTCCACAGCAATTAATTCGCTCATTAAAGATAAAGTAAAACTACAAAAGGCAAAAGATGAAGCGCTAAGAATTGCAACAGAAAAATATTGCTGGGAGAAACAGGAAAAATGGCTTGTTGATTGGATAAACACAGCGATTAGTAATAAATAATTAACTAATAATAATGAAGAAAGTATTAATAATTTCTCCGAATTTTCCGCCTATTAACGCAGCGGATATGCACAGGGTAAGGCAAAGCCTGCCATTTTTCGAAGATATGGGGTGGAAAGCAACTGTGCTTGCTGTTATTCCAAAATATGTTGAAATGAGTGAAGACCCTGTCTTGTTGAATACTATACCTGAAGATAGTGATGTTGTGCGCATAAAAGCACTCAATTCAAAATGGACACGAAAATTCGGTCTCGGAAATATTGGTTACCGTTCATTATATTATTTTCTGCGTCGTGGAAACAAACTAATCAGGAAAAACAAATACGACCTGATATATTTTTCTACAACAGCCTTTCCGGTGATGATATTAGGAAAATACTGGAAACGCAAATTCGGTATTCCATTTATCATTGATATGCAGGACCCGTGGCGTAATGATTTTTATTTGGATAAACCAAAGAACGAACGTCCTCCAAAATTCCGGATGGCATACAACATGGATAAATATATGGAAGCCACCACAATGAAAAAAGTTGATGGAATAGTTTCCGTTTCACCGGGTTATCCCAAAACCCTGATGGAAAGATATCAGAATATTACACCTGATATTTGCACTGTAATTCCCTTTGGAGGTGCAAAAGTTGATTTTGATATTCTTGACAAAATAGATTTGAAAAACAGCCTTTTTGACAAGAGTGATGATAAAATCAACTTTGCTTACATTGGAAGAGGCGGGCACGATATGAATTTTGCATTAGGCGGAATATTTGCCGGTTTAAAAAAAGGACTGGATGAAAATCCCAATCTCTTTTCAAAAATACGTATGTATTTTATAGGAACCAGTTATGCTGCCGATGGCAAAGGATTAAAAACAATTGAACCTATTGCCAAAAAGCATGGAGTTGAAAAACAGGTTATAGAAATTACTAACCGCCTCCCCTATTTCGAAGCATTACAAGTTTTAAAAGATTCCGATATTCTTATTATTCCGGGTTCAACCGATACTAATTATACGGCATCAAAACTTTACCCTTATATTCTGGCATGTAAACCATTAATTGCAGTATTTAACGAAAACAGCAGTGTAGTTGAGATATTAAATAAAACCCGTGCCGGCGAATGTGTAACTTTTAAAAACGAGGAAACTGTTGAGCAGTTAAGTTACAGCGTGCTTAATACCTATAAGGAATATCTTAAAAAGATACCTTTTACCCCTGATACAGACTGGGAAGAATTTGAACCCTATTCGGCTCGCGAAGCCACACGTAAGCAAGTGGACTTTTTCAATAAAATTTTGAAATGAAAAATTAATTCAATGGAGAAAAAAAAACTGGCAATTATAAGTTCTCACCCGATACAGTATAATGCACCTATGTTTGCGTTATTGGCAAAATCAGCGAGGTTGCAAATTAAAGTATTTTATACGTGGAGCCAAAGCCGTGAATCTCTTTTCGATAAAGACTTTGGTAAAACAATCGAATGGGATATTCCTCTGTTGGATGGTTATGATTATGAGTTTATAAAAAACATTGCCAAAGAGCCTGGACCACAACATTTCAAAGGTATAATATGCCCGGATTTGATAGATGAAATTAAAAAATGGAAAGCCGAAGCATTGTTGATTTATGGATGGAATTACAAGGCACACTATAAGGCAATGAAATATTTTAAAGGAAAAATCCCGGTTTATTTCAGGGGCGATTCAACCCTTTTGGATGAGACAGGCGGAATAAAACAAGTAATCAGAAGGCTTTTCCTGAAATGGGTGTACCGGAATACTGATAACGCTTTTTATGTTGGAGAAAACAATAAACAGTATTTTCTGAAACACGGTTTAAAAGAGAACCGTTTATTTTTTGCCCCTCATGCAATTGATAACAACAGGTTTTCTGATAGTACCGGAAAATATCAGGAAGAAGCAAACGAGTGGAGGACAGAGCTTGGAATTAAGCAAGATGATATTGTTGTTTTGTTTGTTGGAAAATTTGAATCGAAAAAGAATCCCCTGATTTTAATAAAAGCAGCAAAGAAATTAAAAAACGACAAACTTCATTTTGTTTTTGTCGGAAATGGAAACCTGGAAGAAGAAATGAGAAAGGAATCAGAAGGAATGTCGAATATTCATTATTTACCATTCCAGAATCAAAGTAAGATGCCTGTTGTGTATTATCTTTCCGATATTCTTGCTTTGCCTTCACAAGGACCGGGAGAAACCTGGGGTTTGGTTGTGAATGAAGCTATGGCTTGTGAGCGTGCAATACTTGTAAGTAATAAAGCCGGTTGTGCAATCAACCTTGTCGAAAACGGGAAAAACGGATTTATATTCGAATCCGGTGATTTGAAGCAATGTATTAGCTGTCTTGAAAAAATGTCGGTGGACAAATCAGTTGTTCAAAAAATGGGTTCATGCTCTAAGGAAATGATTGAAAAATGGTCGTTCGCTGAAATTTGCAGAAATATTGAAAACAACTTGTTAGCATAAAAAACTATTTATAATTATTAATGTATTTATCTCAAAAAAATATAGGGCTTCTAACAATAGCATTTTTGCTTTTCGCTTATTTTGAAGTGTTTACAGGCTTATATTTTGTGTCAGCGATAGGTGCATCTTTGTTTTTAATGATTTTTGTCAAGTTTGTCCAGGACCTCGGTAACAAAATTGAGGTTAGGGATTTAATTGTTTTTTTAGCTACTCTTCAATGGGTTGTCGGACCCATATTGGCTTATAATGTTTTACCAGCAGACGAGCTGTATTGGATGGATGTGGATGAGGCTACTTATATGAATTATGTTGTTCCCGGGTGTATTGCCCTGGTAATCGGCTTATATTTCCCTCTTTCCGAAGAAAGAATAATTGGCAAAGAGCAAATTGATAAAGTAAGAATATATTTGAAAGACAATAAATATCTTGGTTATATGCTGGTTGGAGTAGGATTGGCTGCAAGTTTTATTAGTGGCTATTTACCTGCCAGTTTGAGTTTTTTATTTTTTCTTTTGGGCAATTTGCAATTCATTGGCGTGTATTTAATACTATTTGGTGATTCAAAGTTTAAGTGGTTGCTTTTTGCCGGGCTGATGGGAATGGTAATAATGGGGTCTGTATTGCGGGGTATGTTTGGTCAATTGGTTTTGTGGCTCATGTTTTCTTTTTTAATTATTGCCTTTGTTGTAAAAATCCCCATGGTTGGAAAGGTTTTAATTCTTTCATTTGGTATGGTGTTGGTAATGCTGATACAATCGACTAAAGATGAATACAGACAGGCAACATGGTATGCTTCAAGTTCACAAAGTAATTCTGCAATATACAAGGAACTTTTATTAGACCGATTAACTAACCCATCAAAAATGTTTGCCTCAGCACCTTTGGAAAATTTAGGTGCCAGGTTGAATCAGGGCTGGATTATTGCCAGAATTATGGGTCACATGCCAAAAAAACAATCTTTCGTAAAAGGAGAAACAATTGAAACTGCAATATATGCAGGCATCCTTCCCCGTGTTTTAGCTCCTCATAAAGCCAAAGCCGGTGGACGTGCCAATTTTGAACGATTTACCGGAACAGTACTCCCGGAAAGCACCAGTATGGATATTTCAGTTATTGGTGAAGGATATGCTAATTTTGGTGTATTTGGCGGTATTGTTTTTATGTTGATAATCGGGTTGTTCTATAATTGGGTTATAATAAAAGTTATTAAAATTTCAAGGAACCATCCCACTTTGATTATTTGGCTCCCATTACTCTTTTTCCAGGTTATTAAAGCTGAAACAGATTTTGCTACTGTTTTTAATTATTTAACAAAAGCATCATTGATTACTTTTTTAGTATTCTGGGGATTTAATAAAGTATTAAAAATAAAAATGTAATGAAGATAAAGGTAGTTTACTTTTTCCGGAAGCCGTTTACTGATTATTTCAGTATTGAGGAACTGTTTAAATTCATTGAAACAAACCTCCCCGATAGTGTTGATTTTCAAAATTTTTATATGAAAAAAATGAGCACCGGTTTGTATAACAGGATTTACAACTGTTTTGAAGTTATATCAAAACAGGGTGAAATAAACCATATAACCGGTGATGTGCATTACATTTCATATTTTATGAAAAAAAACAAAACAGTACTTACTGTTCACGACCTTGTGCCGCTTACAAGTGGCGGTTATCTTAAACGGGCAATAATAAAATTCTTCTGGTACACCCTACCGGCAAAAAGAGTAAAATATATAACTGTAATTTCTGAATTTACAAAAGAAGAGCTGTTAAAGCATGTTAAAGTGAATCCTGAAAAAGTTATTGTAATTCACGATTGTGTTTCGCCTTTAATAAAATTTACTCCTAAAGAGTTTAATACAAAAAAACCTAATATTTTACAGGTTGGAACCGCACATAATAAAAACCTCGAAAATGTTATTCCGGCAATAAATGGCATGAATGTTAAACTTTCAATAATTGGTAATTTGAAAGAACATCAAAAGAAATTACTCGAAGAATACAAAATTGATTATGAAAACCATTTTAACCTGGATTATGAGGATGTGGTAAAACAATATCAAAAAGCTGACATGGTAGTCTTTACTTCAAAGTATGAAGGATTCGGGTTGCCAATTGTTGAGGCAAATGGTGTTGGCAGACCAATAATAACAAGTAATCTCGCCTCTATGCCTGAGGTTGCAGGAGATGCAGCTCTTATTATAGATCCGAATAAAATTGATGGAATAAGGGAAGCAATAAGAAAGATAATCAACGATGTTGAATTTAGAAACGATTTAATTGAAAAGGGAAAACGAAATGTTGAGCGTTTCAAACCACGGGAGATTGCTCAAAAATATGCAGATCTTTATTATAAAATGATTTATGAAATGAAATAACAAATTAAATATAAAGGCTGAGGCTAAGGCTAAGGAATATTGTATGAAAACAATTTTATCATTTATCGACTGGTATTTACCCGGCTATAAAGCAGGCGGAACTTTAAAAGCATTTGCTAACCAGGTCTCGCATTTCGAAAACGATTATAAATTTAAAATAATTACCCGCAATACCGATTATTGTGAAACAGAACCATACAACAATGTTGATGGTGATAATTGGAATAACACCAAAAAAAATGTAGATATTTATTATTTCTCAGCAAAGAATACTAATATTCGAAATTTCAAAAAGCTTGTCAGACAAACCGATTTTGACGTTGCTTATATTCATGGAGTTTATTCGTTCTGGTATTCCATTTTACCAATCTTTCTCGTGAAGAGAAAAAAGACGAAGCGTATTGTTGTTGTTGCTCATGGCATGTTTGGCACTCATGCAATATCAGTAAAAACAGGCAAGAAGAAACTTTTCGCGTTTTTAACTAAATTAACCGGATTATACCGTAACGTTTATTTTCATGCAGCAAATAATGAAGAAGCTGATGACATTAGATCGGTAGTTGGAAAAAATACAAAGATAATTGTAGCTGAAGAATTACCGATGAAAATGAAGATGGACGAATGGGAGCTTAGAAAAAAGGAATGTGGAGAATTAAAGCTTGTTTCTATTGCCCGTATCTCACCGGAAAAAAACACAAAGTTTGCCATTGAATTATTAAAGGATTGTAAAAACGGAAATATTGTATATGATATTTACGGACCCGTATATAATGAAGGATATTGGGGTGAGTGCAAAGAGCTATTTGACCAGTTACCCTCAAATGTAAAAATTAATTATAAAGGAAGCATTCCCGGCGAAGAGGTATTAGATGCCCTGAGAAAGTATCATTTTATGTTTTTACCAACAACAGGCGAAAATTTCGGACATACTATTCTTGAAAGTTTTATGGCATCAACACCTGTGATAATAAGTGATAAAACTCCCTGGCAAAATCTTGAGCAAAAAGGAACAGGCTGGGATATTTCCTTATCACAGAAAGATTTATTTGTCGAAAAATTAAATACAGCCGTCGAACTCGATCAGAAGCAATATGATTTATTATCACAAAATGCTTTGGAATATGCAAAGGAATTTGTTAATGATAAATCGTTGATTGAACAAAACAAAAGACTTTTTGAAGATGAAAAATAAAACAGATTTATCGGTTTATACTACCGGGAATTTTGAAGTTGGCGCCGGGATATTAAAACGTCTATTATGGTATTTTATCAATATACTATTTTTTATGAACCCGCTCAACCTGATAAGCTCATTAAAAGTTCTGTTATTAAAAATATTTGGAGCAAAGATTGGAAAAGGGGTAAATATTAAACCTGCCGTAAATATAAAATACCCATGGAAATTAACTATTGGAGATTATTCATGGATAGGTGAAAAAGCATGGATCGACAATCTAAGCGATGTGAAAATCGGTAGCAATTGTTGTATATCGCAAGGTGCGATGTTGCTTAGCGGGAATCATAATTTTACAAAAACCTCTTTCGATTTAATGGTTAAAGAAATAATACTTGAGGATGGTGCATGGATTGGGGCACATAGTATAGTTTGTCCGGGGGTTATCTGTCGTTCTCATTCGGTTCTAACTGTAAATTCAGTTGCAACAAAAAATATGGATGAATATTCCATTTACCAGGGAAACCCTGCTAAGAAAGTAAAAGACAGAGAAATTTTATAAGAAAAAAATACAAAATGAAGGTATCAATAATTACCATTGCGTATAACAGTGAGAACTCAATATCAGATGCAATAAATTCGGTATTATCCCAAACTTATCCCAACATAGAATATATAATTGTGGATGGGAAGTCGAAGGATAAAACAGTTGAAATTGTAAAATCTTATGGGAATAAAATAAGCAAGTTTGTAAGCGAACCCGATAAAGGCATTTATGATGCTTTAAATAAGGGTATCGAAATGGCAAGTGGGGATGTGGTTGGCTTTATGCACTCCGATGATCTTTTTGCTGATGAACATGTTATAGAGAAAGTTGCCAAATTATTTAAAGAAAAAGATGTTGACTCGATTTATGGCGATTTGAATTATGTTTTTAAAAACGACACAAATAAAATCCTCAGATATTGGAAATCGGACGAATTTACGTTAAGCAGGCTGAAGTTTGGTTGGATGCCACCCCACCCTACCTTTTATGTAAAACGGAAAATCTATGAAAAATATGGAGGCTTTGATATTGATTTTAAAATATCCTCTGATTATGATTCAATGCTGAGGTTTCTTGGAAAGTATAAAATAAGTACAGCATATTTGCCTGAAGTAATGATAAAAATGCGGGTCGGAGGTGCAAGCAACAGAAGCCTGAAAAACATCATCCAAAAATCAACAGAAGATTTCAGGGCGATCAGAAAAAATAAATTTGGGAATATTTTCACCCTGATATTTAAAAATCTAAGAAAAGTTAAACAATTTTTCGAAAAGTAATTATTAAGAAAAGTTGAATCAGGAATTGAGCAAAGGTGAATTATGGACAAAAAAATTCTGATCGCAATACCGGCTTTTAATGAAGAAAAGAAAATTTCTACTGTTCTTGAAAAAATATATGATTTCAGGGATCAAACCATAATTGTTGATGATGGCAGTTTGGATAGCACACCTGATCTCATAAAAAAACTGGGATTCACCCTTATAACCCATAAAACAAATTCCGGTTTAACCAAAGCATACAAAACAATTTACAAATATGCAAATAAGCATAATTACACCCACATAATTTATTTGGATAGTGACGGACAACACGATAGTGCTTTTATTAATGAGTTCATTGAAAAGTTAGAACATTATGATTTTGTTATAGGCAACAGGTTTCATAATGTTAATGATATACCAAAAATGAAAATAGCTTCAAATTTATTTGCTTCTTTATTGTTTAAAAAAATATCGGGAATAACGCTGCCGGATGTTGCATGTGGTTTCAGAGGGTTAAAAACTTCAATATGTTTTTCCGGTTTCAATTTATCTTCTTTTGATATTATTTATGAAATACTTTTCAGACATATTTTATTAAAAATAAAGATAGGCTATGTAAACATACCCTGTATTTACCCTAAGAACATTAAATTATCAACAAATATTAAGGAAATAATAAGCCTTATTAAAGCAGCACAACAATATTCCATTATGCCTGAACTGGAATATATTCTAGGTCAGGTTGCAAAAAAGGAGGACTTTTCAGTTAATTTTTTTGATTTTGATTTTAATGCTAAATTTTTATACCCGGCAAGCTATATTTTTCAAACCGATTATGAAAAAGCTAAAAGGTTCTATAAATCACGACTAAATGTAAATTATGGGATCAGTTGACAATTTTCATCCGTCAAAAGAAAGTACGCCTTACCATATAGGTATAATTCCCGATGGGGGCAGAAGGTGGGCAAAGCAAAAAAATATATCATTGCTTGAGTCTTATAATATTACTAAAAAGAATTTAAGTTATTTCACTAAATATTTATTCTCAGTTGGTGTAATGGAAATAAGCATATATTTATCTTCAGCACAGAATTTCAGAAGAAATCAGGAAGAAGTTGATGCGTTTTCTAATTCTGCAGAATCGGCATTTAATGAATATATATTTTCGATTGCTGATGAGTTTAATGTTAAAGTTAATATTGCCGGAAACCCTAATCTCTTATCTAAAAATCTCAGGAAAAAAATTCAGGATATTAAACAGATAACCGGCGAACAAAATAAAAGGACAATAAATCTATGCATAGCATATAATCCTTTTGATGAGATTTTTCAGGCATTTTCAATATCATCTGACAAAACTGATTTCAAGGATTACTTATGGGTAAAAACCCCAATCGACCTTATAATCAGGAGTGGCGGGGCAAACTTATTAAGCAATTTTTTGCCCTTACAATCAGGATTTGCACGAATATATTTTTTTGAAAAATTATTTAATGATATTACTTTGAATGACATAAAAAATGTACTGGAAAAATTTTCTTTAACAGATAGAAAATATGGTGAATAATT
>JAIORT010000944.1 GCA_021107975.1 Bacteroidales bacterium
CATTATATCGAAGCATTTCTAAAGCCTTTGAAGCAAGTTCCCTGTTTTTCGACTCCAATTGTTCCTGCAATATCAGGTTTTTCTTTTCAATAATCTCATTTTCCTGGGCATGAATTATAATTTCCTGCTCCATTAGTTTCTTTTGTCGGTTTAATGCTGTTGATTTAAACCTGAACAGGAAAATCAGAAGAACAATAACTCCGACCAAAGCAGTGATCAGAGTAGTTAATAAAATATTATTTTTATGTTGAATCTTGCTTTTGGCTTTAAGCAACTTTATTTCATTGTCCTTTCGTTCCGATTGAAACCTCGTTTCAAACTCGGTCAGCAATCGCTCTTTATCGGCAGTGAATAAGCTGTCCTGCAAAGTTTTATGTTTTAACAAATATTCATGAGATTTTTTGTAATTTTTATTATGAAAGGATATGTCGGACAATATTTTGAACCCGTGGCTAATTAAGTTCGGGTTGTCAATTTTTTTTGCCATTGACAATGCGCTTTCAGCAAGATTAAAGGCATCGGGTTTGTCCTGCCTGTTTCGGGCAACTGCCAATCTTAGGTTTGTAATAATAATACCGGTTTTTTCCTCAAGCATGATAAAGTTATCAAGTGCAATTTGTAAGGATTCTTCTGCTTGTGCATACTTGCCCATTTTAATAAGTATTCCGCCTATGTTGTATTCTGAACCCGCGATTGCCCTGTTAATTTTCATGTTGTAACGAATTTTTAAAGCATGGTTATAGTATATTAAAGAAGAATCAAGCTTTCCCAATTCTTCGTACGATCTGCCAATGCAGGTTAAGGTGTTTGAGATTCCCAGTTGGTCATCAATAGCCTTTTTTATGGAGAGTGTTTCCCTGAAATAATCCAAAGCTTTTTCCGGTTCTTTCCTGTTGAGAAGCACCATTCCCATGCTGCTGTAGTATGATGACATGAATTTCAGGTTACCTGTTTTTTTAGTAAGCTGAATGGCGGCTTTGTACATTTCCATAGCATGAATGTAATCACCCCGGATGCTGCTAATTTCTCCTTTCGCAAAATAGAGAAAAGCCAGTACATCCAATTCATTTGTGGTTTCCAGTATTTCTTTAGCCTTGTCAAGGTATTTCATCGAAAGGGGATAGTCGTCTTTGTAATAATACACTCGACCTTGCCATAGAAGGCTTTTTCCGATACCCAGAATATATTTTTGAGAAGTTGAAATGGAAAATGCTTCCTGAAGATACATCAAAGCTCTATCATTATCTATGCTACAATAATGTTCACCTATTTTTAAGAGAATATTTACTTTGACAGTATCATCGGGCAGGTTTAACAGCTTGCTTTCAAGTAGTTGAATTTTATCTTCCGCAAATATATTTTGAATACTTAACAGGACAAAGAGAACAATTAATAAATACTCTTTGGGAAAATAAGAGATTGATTCTTTAAATGAGTTTGGTTTTTTGTTCATTACTATAACAAAGAAAGAAATTTGAAAAACAACAAATCTATTAAAATAATAAATCTAAATTACAGAACCGTAAAAATAAGTCTGTAAACAACAAAGGATTAAACACTAATATTAGTCGGAATATGTATGAACAGAATTTCCACTTACAGCAAGATAATTAATTCCTACCCAACAAATCAATAATACAATAAATGATAGAGCAAGAATCCAGAGGGCGGTAATTATTTTCTGTTTGTGTTTATATCTATAATGTATGTACAGCAGGTAACATAACCAGGTAAGTAAAGCCCAGGTTTCTTTAGGATCCCAGGTCCAATAATGACCCCAGGCTTCTTTTGCCCATAAAGCACCAAACAATAAGCCTAAGGTAAGTAGTGAGAATCCCATATAAACAAGATTATCTGCCTTATTAAGAAGTTCAGGTTTAAAAGTCTTGAATTTGATTAAATAAAGCCCCCAGGCTGAAACAGCAGACGAAACACCTAATAATGCATACGAAAGCATATAAACTATAACATGAGGAACAAACCATGGACTTTGTAAAGCAGGCATGAGAGTTTTGTCAAAATTTTCAGGGTTAGAAATATTGATTGCTAAAAATAATATTGCCAGCCCCAGACTATAGAATAAAAACCATTTATATTGCCACCTGATAAAAGTAAGGATACCTACTATTGGCAGAAACACAGCATACCACAGTCTGGTTTCTCCAAGTGTACGCAGTGGAGGTCTTTCAATTTCTATCCATAAAATAATTACGAAAACAATAATAACCAATGTGCCAATAATGGTAAATAAATTACCAATTAATCTGCCATTTTTTATTTTTTGATCGCATAAAATAAAAAGCGATCCAATTATCCATAAAACAATAGTTATAAAAGCAGTATTATTAAAGTTAAGATACATAAATTTATTTATAAGTTCTATCACTTCCGAAACTTCGGGATAATGGAAGATATTAAAATTTCAATAAAAAGAATTTCCATTAAAATAGCAGTAGAATCATTTTTTATTTCCAATCCAAAACATATAAAGCGCCCCGGCAATCAACATAAATATCCCAAAATAAACAACAGAAATCCAGGGGTCTTTAACCAATTCTAAGATACTTATATCCGACCATTTACCCATTTTATGATTATAATCCAACTGATAAATTTTCCACCCGTCAACAGTAACAGGTTTATTTACCTCAATAGTAGTTTCAAAAGCATCACCTGAAGATGTATAAATTTTAACTTTAGAAGAATATTTCTTTGGTTCAGGATCAGCCATTACGAGTAACATTCCATCAGATAATTCTAAAAATTTTCCAGGATACCGAAAACTTCCGCAACTTATCCAACCTTCATTTACTTTATTAGTTTTTTTATTTTTAGTAATTACATAAGCAGCCGGTGCAGCACCAATATCATATACAGGATGAAATTTGTTACTCATGTAAACACCATATTTATAAAATTCTGTTACCTCAACTTCCCGGTCCATAATTTCGCCTTTATTCCCTTTTTTCAGATAAAATAGTTCTTTATTAAGAATACTGCCTGATTTATCATCAATAATAAAGGCTTTTGGAGGATACTCCTCAATATTAAATTCTTTAAGTTGTATAGCAATACTTAGGTCAGGAATAATTTTTCCATTTTGATCAACTCCATAAAACACAGCATCTGTTTTGTTTGCCGTAAGGGTTACTCTTTGTAAATCTCCGGCACCAATACTCGCAGAAAACAAGGTTAGCCATAGCCCAAAATGATTTAAGAAAAAACCAATATTTTTACCTTTTAAAGGAAAGCTTCTTCTTAAAGTTACCATTCCTAAAATAACCAAGAAATAGATTTGTGCAAATAAAAATGTATGGCTGGAAACTATATCAGACAATCCAATTTCATGAATAAAACCACTTGCTTTTGGTAATCCCTGAGGAATAAAACCCATTAACAACACAAGGAAGGTGTAAAAACAAATTGCACTTATTGCAGCCGGCGTACCGGAAAGCCACTTTACAAATGGTTTCTTCTTAAAAAGAAAATAAAAAAGCAATAATAGAATTATTATCGCTATCCCCATATATAAGTTAACCGGCAATTGAATGGCAGATACTGTACTTTTTCCAATATAATTTATTGCAAAACCTAAAATCAATAAGGTAATTGCAATAATAAAACTCTCGGCATACCCCCATGGATATTGCCAGATAATCTTTCTATTGTTGCTCATTAAATTAATCAAAGACTTTTAACACCCCATGAATCTTCTCTTTCTTTAGCCTTTTCCAGCCATTGCGGAACTAAAGTATCTAAGAATTTTTGTTTTTCGCTTTTTAGTTTTTCAGCATCCATGCCGATAAATTTTTGAGCTTTTGCTTTTGTGGAAATATCCGGATAAGGTATTTCTTTGTTAAAACCAAGTTCAGCTAATAATCTCGCTAATTTAATTCTACCTTCCTGGGCAATAGTAATACCTGTCGAAATAATTCGTCCTGTTTCTACAGGTGAATGGAATGACCCTCCATGGCTGGCTGCTGCATAATCCCACCTCCATTGCGCATGACGAATATCCATTAAAATATCTTTCATCTGCTCGTCAGTAGCTCCTTTATCCCAGGCAAATTTGGCTTCAACATGAGCACGAACTATTAATTCTTCCAATTTATCTCTGTTTTCAATAATTCTATCTTGTCTTTCATATACATTAGCAATTAATTTCTCAGTTTCTTCGCGGTGACAAACCTGACAAGAATTAGCCACATTATTGAGAGGGCTTTGAATTTTGTGGTCGGTATATTTTACACCACCTTCACTTTTATAAGGCATGTGACAATCGGCACAGGAAACACCTCTGTCAGCATGAACACCTGTAAGGTAAATCTCATAGCCCGGATGTTGTGTTTTTAGCATAGGAGCCTTACTTAATTTATGAGTCCAATCTTTAAAGCCTATTTCATCGTAATAAGCTTCGGCGTCTTCGCAGGTCATACCTTTATCCCATGGAAAAGTCAGATAAGCACTACCTTCAAACATATTTTTATCAAAGTAATATTCCACGTGGCATTGAGCGCAAACCAACGATCTCATTTCCTGATGAGTTGCTTTGGTGATGTCTTTTCCTTGTCTTTGGAAAGCTTCGATAAGGGCTGGCCTGGAAATACGAAGACTCATATTTTCGGGATCGTGGCAATCAGCACATCCTATTGGGTTAACAATTTCTTCACCCCATCTTGCCCATTTGCCTCTGTAGAATTCTGCTAAACCTTCTTTCGCCCCCATTGTATCCATTAAATTATGCATAATTCTGGGTATATCAGGACCTTTACATGTCCAGCAAGTGGGTGGCATGGGCCCATCATCTTTTCCTGTTGGTCCACCGGTTCTTAATGTATTGTGAATATCTGTAATTGCATAATAATGTCCTCTGCCCTGGTTATAATCTTTCGAAAAGCCGTAACCTGCCCATAATACGACCAACCTGGGATCCACTTCCAGCATATCAATCATAGCACCACCATTGTATTTCGATTTAAAAGCAGTATCTTCGGTTTGATAATAAGATTGAAATTCTCTTGGGTAATTCTCACCCCAAACTTCATTTCTGGGTTCCCAATCTGAAAGCTCTACTTGTGGCGTATAAACAAATACGGCTTCAGCTCTTCTTTCCATTATTGAAGATGCAAGTAACCCTAAAAGAAATACTATTACCATAGTAACTAAAAATAACACCCAGTTTATCCAGGGCTTACGTTTCACTTGTTCGTTATTAGTTTTCATAATTCAATATTTGATTTTTATTTTTTAACTAATTCTTTTAACCACTCCGGTACCGGGCTTTCCGGTACAGGAACCTTTGCATTTGGCACACTGGATAAACTACTAACCCTACCATGAGGGATTTCTCTATGACATTCCCAGCATTTTCTATCTGTATTATGAACCTGATAGTTGCCTTTTGTTTGTGAAATTAATTTAGATTGTTCGAATAGATTTGTATGACATCTGATACAATTTTCTTTTACTACTTCTTTACCTTCCTTACCAATAAATATCACTTGTCTTTCGGCTCTCATAGTAAATAATGTAGCATGATTCAACCCATCCTTTGCTTTAAAATAGTATTTATTAAAAATATTATCATGCGGTACATGACAATCGTTACAATTAGCAACCTCTCTGTGTGAACCATGATTCCATGTAGCATATTGGGGTGCCATGATGTGACAATTTACGCAAGTCTTCGGGTCTTCAGACAGATACGACCATGCTTTTGATAAATAAACAGAATAGGCTCCTAAGCCTGTGAATATTCCCAGTATAAGAATTACAGGTACTCTCCAATTCCCCGGTGGTGTTAACCCTTTTGTAATTTTTTTAATCATAAAACCTGAAGTGCAATAATTTGGTTACAATAATATGTTATATTTTAAATATAATATATGTTTTTTTGCTTTTTTTCGAGAACTTATGGTAATTTATAATCGGTCAAAATAATAAATTAATTTAAAAATATAATTCTTGTAACAAGTTCTTTATAGTAAATAAAACTTGATGTAAACAGAGCTACACCTATTGTAATATACATAGGGCAAAGAATATAATCAGGAACCAAACCCGATTTTCGCATTGTTATTCCAAGACCAATCATAAAGGCAATTAAAATATAACTTTTCAGCGATTGAAAATATAATATATTTGACCTTTCCGGTAAGTTTTTAATTCTGATAATATTTTTTTTAACAAGTTTGTTAAATAAGAATATTGCCATTGATAAACCAAGTAAAACTCCTATTATTATTATATTAATCTTAACCTCATTACTAAAATAAACAAGCCATTTTGATGCTACATAGTTCATGTCTAAACCAAAAAAACTCCACAAAAAAGCAGAAAGTGCTACATGTACTGTATGACTTACCTTAAAAAAATTCATATAAAATTTAACATATCTAAAATTATCTGTTTCGTAAGTTATTCTGAATTTTGAGATGAATCAATAATTTTTGGTAACACAAAGCACATATATAATGGCAACGAAATCAAATTGTAATTAAGATTTTCTGTTGAATTACCTATTCTTACTTTCGTTGAAAGTTTTCCAAAATTAGGCATATCAAGATTAAAACGAATACCGGTTTTCAATTTTTTCTCCAATAAATAAACATGTAATGATTTCAATGAACCGGTTTTCCCTGCTTTTACTTCAACAGGGAAAATTTTATTGTTTTGCTGAAAAAGATAGTCAACTTCTGCATTGGCGTTTTTCTTTTCTCTCATCCAATAATAAAGCCTTGAATCTATGTAGGGCTTTTCAAGAGTTAACAACTCCTGTCCAACAAACTGTTCAGCCAAAGCGCCTTCATTTATTGTTATAAGTTCCCGGATGTTTACCAACTGAATATTTCCAATACTATTAACTAATCCAATATCGAAAAACAAAGGTTTGAAAATATCATCTTTAAGATTATTAGATATCGGTACTCCTCCTGCGTTTGAAAAGCTAACAAGATAAATAATCCGCGACAATTCAAGTTTGCGAAATGCCTCTTTTAAATTAACTGAACGAATATCTTTATTGATATTGGAATACTTCACTTTTTTACCTACATTTTTTGCGCTATACAGCATAACTAATTCCAAAAATTCCTGTTGTTTACGTGTTCCATATTTTGCAAAATCATATTTTAATGATGTGATAATATTATTATGGACACGTGATGTTTCAACAAGTTTCTTGTCAGATATATAAAGCTCCACCGCTTCCGGCATTCCCCCGACAAAAAAATATATACGCAAGTATTCAAGTAATTTTCGATGCACTAATTCACTAAAATCATCTCCGGGCTTATATGTTTCAAGATAACTGATTAGTTTTTGCTCTCCTGAAACTATTAAAAATTCCTTAAAACTTAATGGATACATATAAAGAAATTCAATTCTACCAACCGGCATAGAATATTTCATTTCGCTTAATGTATTATCAAGAAGTGACCCGGCAGCAATAACATGTAATTCCGGCATTTCCTCATAAAAATAGCGCAGCAAGGCAATTGCCTCCGGACAGGATTGTATTTCATCAATGAATAACAAGGTTTTCCCCGGAACTATTTCCGCATCAAAATAAAGACTTAACTCCGTAATCAAAGACCCAATTTTCTTTTTTGAAAAGACAGAGCAAAGTTCCTTCTGAGATTCAAGATTAATTTTCAGAATATTCGAAAAATGTTTCCTGGCAAAATGCTCAATTGTATAAGTCTTTCCAACCTGTCTTGCACCTCGAATAAGTAATGGTTTTCTTGTTTTGCGACTTTTCCAGTCAACAAGCGTATGTGTTATTTCTCTTTCCATCTTGAATTATTTCTGTTTTTCTAACTAAAACACAATTGAATTTCGACGAAAATATGTTAAAAGACTATTGTGTTTTGACACATAATATGCTAAAAGACTATTGTGTTTCGACAAAAATACAAATAAAACGGAAGAATCAAATATTTTCTATCTTTTTTAAGTATAATTAATACTTATTGGTATCATTATGAATGGCATATCCAATTGCCCATTCAAAAATATCTGCTACACCCTGATGTGCTTTTATAATCGAATAACTTATAACAAATAACGTATAACATTTAACATTTTTATAAACCCATAAACATTTTAATATCATCTTCAACTTCTCCAATACCGGCAATTCCGAAATTCTCAACTAATACTTTTGCAACATTCGGTGATAAAAATGCTGGCAACGTTGGTCCGAGATGAATATTTTTTACACCAAGATAAAGCAAAGCTAATAAAACGGTTACTGCTTTTTGTTCGTACCATGCAATATTGTAAGCAATCGGTAAGTCATTAATATCGTTAAGCTCAAATACTTCTTTAAGTTTAAGAGCAATAACTGCCAACGAATAAGAATCATTACATTGTCCTGCATCAAGCACTCTTGGGATTCCATTTATATTTCCAAGATTAAGTTTATTGTAACGAAATTTTGCACAACCGGCTGTAAGAATAACCGTATCTTTAGGAAGTTTCTCGGCAAACTCGCTGTAATAATTTCTTGTTTTATGACGACCATCGCAACCTGCCATTACAAAGAATTTTTTGATTGCTCCCGATTTAACTGCATCTACAATTTTATCAGCCAATTGCATAACCTGGTTATGAGCAAATCCACCGATAATTTTTCCTGATTCAATTTCTATGGGTGGTTCACATTTTTTAGCATGTTCAATAATTTGAGAAAAATCTTTTGCTTTACCTTCTTCCCTGTCGGGGATGTGAGTTACACCTTCAAACCCTACCGAACCGGTTGTGTAAACACGGGCTTTATACGATTCTTTTGGCGGGACAAGACAATTGGTTGTCATTAAAATCGGACCATTGAAAGATTCAAATTCCTTATTTTGCTGCCACCAGGCATTACCATAGTTTCCGACAAAGTGCTTGTGTTTTTTAAGAGCCGGATAATAATTTGCAGGCAACATTTCTCCGTGAGTATAAACATCAACACCTGTTCCCTCGGTTTGTTTTAATAATTCTTCCATATCTTTCAGGTCGTGTCCGCTGATAAGGATTCCTGGATTTTTTCCAACACCGATATTTACTTCTGAAATTTCAGGATTACCGTAAGATTCGGTATTTGCTTTATCTAACAGCGCCATTGTATCAACAGAGTATTTTCCACATTCCAAAACAAGTGCAACAAGTTCATCAACAGAAAGATTGTCGTTTAGAGTTGATGATAAGGCTTTTTTTATGAATTTATGGATGCTTTTATCGTTGTATCCGAGAGCCATAGCATGATGAAGATATGCAGCCAAACCTTTCAGTCCGTAAATCAATAATTCTCTTAATGAACGAACATCTTCATTTTCCGTAGAAAGAACACCGATTGTTTCGGCTTTTTTCTCAAACTCTTCAATTGTGCCGGCTGTCCAGTTTCCTGCATCATGTAATTTACAGGCACACTCAAGGTCTTTACATTGAGATTTTACTCTGTCTCTCAACTCCAGACCTTTTTTAATTTTTTCAGCAATCACATATTTGTCAAAATTAACATTGGTTATTGATGTAAAAAGAGCATCAACAACAAAATCATTAACTTCGGCATCTTCAATTTCGGCATTTTCGCAACAGATTGAAATACCTTTTGAAGTGTAAATTAATAAATCAAGCAAATTTGAAACATCTTCGCTTTTGCCGCAAACACCTTTTATTATACAGCCGGTTCCTTTGGCTGTTTCCTGACATTGATAACAAAACATACTCATTTTTCTAAATTTTAATTTGTTAATATTTATATACTATTACTTAAATTTCTTTTCCTCAGCCTCAGCCTTAGCCTTAGCCTTTCTTCATATCCATTCTTCTGATATAACTTCTCCTTTAATTCCTATTATCATAGCTTTAACCGGCACTTTTCTTTTTGCTTGTGAAGTGGCTGTTTTAACAATTTGTAATAATCCACTGCAACAAGGTACTTCCATCATCATCACTGTTATTGTGTTAATTTTTGCATCGCCAATCAGACTTGTTATTTTGGCTATATAAGTTTCAATACCTGAATCAAGTTTCGGACAAGCAATGATAAGTGTTTTTCCCTTCAAGTAATTTTGGTGAAAATCACCCATTGAAAAAGCAACACAATCGGCTGCAAGCAGCAAATCGGAATTTTTAAAATACGAAGTTGCAGGATTAATTAAGTGCATTTGAACCGGCCAATGCCTTAGCTCTGATGCAGATTTAGATGTTTGCTGTTCAGTTTTTAGTAAAGCTGCTTTATTCATTTGTTCTATATTAATATTAAAATCAACCGGCATCGAACCCGGGCACCCAGCGCTACAAGTATTTTTTTCAACCATATTTTCTTCTTTTTTAGTTAAATTTTCAGGTTTAATATTATTATGAACGTAATACTTCACATTATCGGGATTAAATTCCAATGAATTTCTGTTTTGTTCAAGGTACTGAACACCCTGTTGAAGAAATTCCATTTCGTTATGCTCTTTAAGATGTTGCAAATGAGCAATGACAACATTACTGCCCTTTTTAACCATCTCCTTTATTACAGCAATTTCATCGTAAGGCTCAGCTTCTCGTTGTTCAATTGTTATTGCTCCTTGCGGGCAATGTCCGATACAAGCGCCAAGACCATCACACATCAAATCACTTACTAAACATGCTTTTTCGTCAATTATTTGCAAAGCTCCTTCGTGACAATTCGGGATACATAGCCCACAACCATCACATAATTCTTCGTCTATTTTTATAATATCCCGCTTCATACCAAATAGCTTTTAAATTTATTTTACAAAAATATAATGCTACGGAATAAAAGATTGTAACCTATGTTACAAACCTGATTTTTTGCTTTACAAAAAAAATATTAATTTTGGATTTTAAGAAAAAACCTTCCAATGGAAAAAATTTATCCCGACTCTAAAGTTGAATTATCAAAATTCACAGCAATAAACTATGACAAATTAATAAATATTGCATCTTTCGGTATGTATAAAGGCTTTATTAAAAAAGCTATAAAAGATTTGAATGTTCAGACTGATAACAAAATAATTGATATGGGTTGTGGTACCGGCAGGAATATTTTGTTAATGAATAAATATGCAGGCAAAGGTTCGTTATTAACGGGTTTAGACATATCGGAATATATGGAAAAGCAGTTTATAAATAATACAATTACTCATTCAAATATTAATTTCATTAACAAAAGAATTGACCAGCCTTTTGAACTTGATCAAAAATTCGACAAAGTTTTTATTAGCTTTGTCATTCATGGATTTCCGCATGAAATAAGAAAAATCATCATTAAAAATGCGTACAATAATTTGAAGCCGGGCGGCACTTTTAATATACTCGATTTCGCTGAGTTCGACATGAATAAAATGCCATTTCATCACCGTTTTATCTTTAAAAAAATTGAATGTAAATATGCTTTCGACTTTATTGAAAGAGATTGGAAGTCAATACTAAAAGGATACGGTTTTAATGAATTTATAGAAAGTTATTATTTTAAAAAATATGTCAGATTGCTTAAAGCTGAAAAACTATGATAAATGATATTTTCTATGTTTTAAAACAATCCATAATGATAACCGGTTTTGTTTTTGTAATGATGCTGGTTATTGAGTATGTCAATGTTCAAACCAATGGAATTTGGCAAAAAAACATTTCAGGGAATAGATGGAAACAGTATTTATTAGCTGCTTTTTTAGGTGCTATTCCAGGATGCCTCGGTGCATTTACTGCTGTCGCTTTGTTTTCTCACCGGTTAATTTCATTTGGTGCAATAGTAACAGCAATGATAGCCACAAGTGGTGATGCAGCTTTTGTTATGTTTGCCATGTTTCCTCAAAAAGCTGTGGTATTAACTCTAATACTCTTTGGAGTAGGTATTTTTGCCGGTTACATCACCGATAAAATTCCTTTATCAGAAAAAATTTTAAATAAATTTGCAGAAAATGAATTTCCGCTTCATGCCGAAGAACAATGTAAATGTTTTCAGAAAGATAAATTTTTTCAGTCTCTGCTTAAACCATCAATATTTCGTGTAATAATAACAATAATTGTTCTATCCCTTCTAATTGCTGTCTTGACAGGTACTCTTGTCCGTAATTCGGAAATCTGGATAAAAGTCACAATACTGCTCGTTGTTACTTTTTCATTATTTGTTGTTATCAGTGTACCTGAACATTTTCTTAAAAAACATCTTTGGGATCATATTGTAAAGATACACCTCTTTCGAATTTTTTTATGGACATTCGGGACTCTATTAGCGTTTCATTTTTTAACAAACTTTATTGATATTCAATCATGGATGACAGAAAATATGCTAATAGTTCTTGTAATTGCAGTACTGGTTGGGATCATTCCTGAATCGGGTCCGCATTTAATATTTGTTACACTATTTGCACAAGGGGCTATTCCATTCAGCATACTTCTCGCAAGTTCAATAGCCCAGGATGGACATGGAATGCTTCCTTTATTTGCAGAATCTAAACGTGGATTTTTTTCAGTGAAATTTATAAATATTATTTTTGCGTTCATAACAGGTATAATTGGCTATTTATTAAATTTTTAAAAATGAAACTTGAACATATTGCACTAACAATTTCAGAGGCTAAAGAAATTAAAGATTTCTATATCAATATTCTCGGAATGAGAGAAGTAAAAACCTTTGTTTTGAATAAAATTTTAGCTCAAAAAATATTTGGTATTCAAAAAGATACTAATGTTTTTTATTTGCAAAAAAATGATTTGTTTTTGGAAGTATTTATTACTGATGAAAAATTAAAGCAAGGGTTTAATCATATTTGTATAGCTATAAAAGGCAGGGAAACTCTTGTTACAAAAGCAGAAGTCCAAAATTATGAATGTATCCGTATAGAAAGAGATATTTTTGATTTGATATTTATTAAAGATAAAAGTGGGAATATCTTTGAGATAAAGGAAATGTAACAAACAGATTATGTTTAAAATACATTCAAACAAAATGGACCCCGAAACCCGATAACTATCGGATTCGGGGGGAATATTGGAATATTTTATATCTAAAACAAAAACAGTCCTTTCATTTTCTCTTCATCAAATGCTGCTTTTTTATCAACTATTTTTATATATCTTGCAAGTTCGTCCATAATATCTTTTGTTAGAATATGTTCAAATTTTGCCCTGTTCAAGAAAAACTCAACTGCTTTGGGCGATTGCCTGAGAATATCATACGACATCATGGCAGCTTCTTTTTTGTTGTTATTAACCCAATCAATTGCTTTTTTTAATTCACTGATAAATAAATTAGCAATATCAGGATGATTTTTTAAGAAATCATTTTTATATATTAAACCCGCATTTGGTAGTCGTGTATTATTCTCATCTATTTGGTTCCAAAGCTTGCTATATGAGAGCGATTCGTGAGCAGAGTCGCCAGAGTTGAAAAGTGCGAAACTTGCCTCGGGTTCTCTTAGCAGCACGGTATCGGCTTTGCCGCTGATAAAATCATTTTTAATTTTATCGGGTCTGCCAAAAGGTTTATCGTAATTAAAAGTAAAATCATCGGGATTATACCCCAATTCACTCATAATATATTTAGTTACAGCAGTAGGAGGCGCTTCTTTGAATAACGGGGTTTGAATAACGTGATTTTTAATATCCTCGAAACTATTGGCTTTATACCCGTTTGTAAGCAGATAAAAATTATCCCAGATATCAACAGATATCATTTTTATATCGGCACCTACGGCGTAAAGTTTTGTTGCAGCAGCAACGGCAGAAAAAGTAATGTCGGCTTTCTTATTAACTATCCATGCCATGTGTTTCTCTGTTTCTTCCCAAACCTTTAATTCTTTAATGTTAATTTTGCTCATCAACTCGTCCGATTGCAACATTCTCATAATAATCGGATAAGTAATTGGCGTTGCCGATTGAATAACGAGAGGTACTTTTTCGCCGGTAATTTTGATATTGCTCTTTGTTGGTGTTTTGTAGAAATATATTCTAAAATTGTTATTTTCCGTATCTTCTTCGGTATAATCTTCAAATCCCATTTGGTTGAGCATATTAATAAGAGGCATTGGCTGAAACACTTGTATGAGCACAAAACCTTGTCCGGGTTTAATTGATTGAGCATTTTTCATAATTCGCTCAAAAGGGTCTTCCGGCATTCCTATAACATTTAATTCTGGAAAGCGGTCTAATTGCTTTTTCCAATCAATTTCAGGATTAATTCCTAAATCATTTTCTGAAGGTAAAATTTTAAGGTGAAATTCGTTATCGTTAATTTTTTCGGAATAATATTTATCTCCTTTTTCCTCGAACATGCGTTTTAACGGAAGAGGGTCGAAACTGTTTATAACTGTTAATGCCTGCTCCGGTTTTAATTGCTTTAATCTTTTTATTATTTCAGGAAAGAAATATCCTTCTTCATTTCTTACATCATAAATAACAAATTGCTTGACTTTATCATACCATTCAGGTTTCGTTTTTTGTTGCAAACCATTAGTTTCCTTAATACATTCGGGAAATATTTTTTCCAGGTTTTCTTCTTCTCCAATTGCAGTGTTTACAGTGTGTAATAAGTCGCAAATAGAAATTTTCCCGATTTTTGATACATCATTAAAAGTAGCCCATTTTGCTACAGTATTAAAAATTAACTTGTTATTCAGTTTTTTAAATTTTCGCGAATAACTTACAAGTATCGCTTTTAGCTCCGGATGTTTTTCCAGAGCATCTTTAACTTTCGTGTCTCCTTTAATTATCATTGCTTTTTTCTTTTAATCTATTATTTATTTATATGTTATACAGTCATTCGATTGTCATTCGATAGTCATTTGCTTCGCTGCCTGCCCCGTAAAATATTTTTTACTGGGGTCATTCGATTGTCATTCAATAGTCATTTGATAGTTATTCTATTGCCGAAACTGACTGCCGACTGAGGACTACCGACTGTTGACTGCCGACTGTTGACTGCCGACTTATTCATGAGATATTGCCTCAACCGGGCACGATTCTTCAGCTTCAAGAGCGCTTTCTTCAAGTTCTGCCGATATGGTATCAATAATAACATGAGCTTTGTCATCGTCTCTCATTTCAAATACTTGTGGGCAAACACCTTCACATGCTGCGCAACCTATACATAATTCCTTATCTACTTTAAATTTCATAATTATTTAATTTTGAATTATTACTAATTTTTTATGCAAAATTATTATTATGCCACCATTAAAAATGTAACATAAGTTACAAATACACATTTTTAAAAAAGAATGTTAAAGTTATTTCTATATTTGATTTTTTGAACATGCAGACAGACGTGCTATTGAGAGACTTAGTGACTGAGTATTAAATTAAGGTTAAGAATATGCCAGCGCTAATATTAGTTGTTGTTTTTATATTAATTGAAAATAGGGTTGACTTTGTGTTAATATTTTAAGAAAATAGGATTGACTTTGTGTTAATATTTTAGGAAAATAGGGTTGACTTTGTGTTGTATTTATTAAAAAATATGCTTTACTTTGTAAAATGTTTCAAAGAAAATCAATAACTGAACTGCTTGTCTGGAAAGACAAGAAGGATCGCAAGCCGCTAATTCTTAGAGGTGCAAGACAGGTTGGCAAAACAACATTGATTGAATTGTTTTCAAAGGAATTCGATTTTTTCATCAATTTGAATCTTGACATTAAAAAGAATTATCAAATATTTGAACAAAATGATGATATTAAAAAAATTATTCAAATTTTATTTCTGGAACACAATATTCCCATTACAACAAATAAAACGGTTTTATTATTTATTGATGAGATTCAGAATTCTTCTGATGCAATAAAATTGCTGAGGTACTTTTATGAAAAAGCGAAAAATATTTATGTTATCGCTGCCGGTTCGTTACTTGAAAATTTATTGATCAAAAATATAAGTTATCCTGTTGGGAGAGTAGAATACTTAGTTCTCAGACCCTTTAGTTTTGAGGAATTTTTAATGGCATCGAATGAGGAAATGTTATTGAAAATACATGAAGAAATTCCGTTTCCCAACTATGGACACGATAAAATACTGAAAATATTTAATGAATATTGTTTGATTGGCGGAATGCCGGAAATAGTAAAAAACTATCTAAAAAATAAAGATTTAGTCTTAATCAAAAATATTTTTAACAATCTTATTACTACCTATCTTGATGATGTTGAGAAATATGCTAATAAAAAAACCGATGTACATATTATCAGGCATGTTATTCAAAATTCGTTACGACTTGCCGGCGATAGAATAAAGTTTGAAGGTTTTGGTGAATCAAATTATAAATCAAAAGATATTGGGGAAGCATTCAGGACTTTAGAAAAAACATTATTGTTGCAGTTAAATTATCCTACAACAAGTGTTAAAGTGCCTTTGATTGAAAACAAAAAAAAATCTTCAAAATTGCAGCTATTAGATACAGGAATACTAAATTACTTTGCCGGTATTCAAAATCAAATATTAACAAGTGATAATATTGATAATGTATTTGAAGGAAAAATAGCAGAACATATTGTAGGACAAGAAATAATTTCTGCAAATACTTCTCCTCTATCAAAAAACACATTCTGGATTAAAGAAAAAAAACAATCTAACGCAGAGATTGATTATATTTTTCAATATATGGATTTATTAATTCCAATTGAAGTTAAACTTGGAAAAACGGGCAGGTTAAGATCATTGATGGAATTTATAGATTTATGTCCACACAATTATGCCGTCAGAGTATATTCGGGCGAATTAAGAATTGATAAAGTAAAAACCATTAAAGGGAAAAAGTTTTTCTTAATGAATTTGCCTTTTTATTTAATATCAAAAATTGAAGATTATATAGAGTGGCTAATATCTGCTCGCTGATTTTTATTCTAAATATTTAAGATAATAAAAACATGTATTCAAAAATTTCAGAAACACCAATATTTAGAGGAATAAATGCAGGTGAAGCAGCCCACATTTTAAATCTTGTGCATCATCAGATTAAAACTTACGAACCTGAAACAGTTATTGCATACAGCGGTGATGAATGTAAAAATTTATATATTTTGATAGAAGGAAGCGTAAGAGGTGAAGCTGTTGATGTTAAAGGAAAAGTTATTAAAATAGAAGATATTAATGCACCTGATACTTTTGCCGAAGCATTTTTGTTTGCTGACGAAAATAATTTGCTTGTAAACATTGTAACAAACACAAAAACTAAAATTTTAATTATCTATAAAAATGATTTATTGCAATTATTCAAATCGAACAAAAAAATATTAGAAAATTATCTGAGTATTATTTCAAACAGATTTGTAATTGTAACAAAAAAATTAAAATTTTTATCACTAAAAACCATCAAAGGAAAACTGGCAAATTATATTTTAAGTCTGGAAAGAAAGAATAAAGGGAAACAGCAATTTTTAATTGACAAAACTCAGGATCAATTGGCAGAATATTTTGGAGTTACCCGTCCATCATTAGCAAGAACAATAGGCGAAATGAAAGATGAAGGTTTGATAGAAATTCACAGGAAAGAGATTAAAATCCTTGATAAAAATTATTTAGTTAAAATATTATACCAAGAGTAGCAACCTTGATATTTTTATTTGTTTTGGTCATTAAGTATTAAGTATTGATTTATATTTGCGTTCTGTAATTTTAAAAATCAAAAACATGAAACGTAATATATGTATTTTAATTTTCGTGCTGTTATCCGGTATGTTTCTTACATTCTGTGCAGGTCCGTTTACCGAGAAAGATAATGGCAGAACAATAAATCTTGGAATAGATGATCCGTTTGAGATTGAATTAACGGGAAACCCATCTACCGGCTATATTTGGGAAGCAGTATCTTATGATACATTACTTGTTAAACAGGTGGGTGAAGCCGGGTTTGAACCCAATAGTGATGCTATCGGGTCGGGCGGGAAATATACTTTCAGATTTCAAACTGTAGCAGCCGGTCAAACTACATTGGTGCTGATATATTACAGGAAATTTGAAGAAAATAAACCTCCGGCAAAAACATTCGAGTTAAAAGTAGTATCAGGTACTATGGGAAGAATTTTGGAAGAATGAATTTGTAATATTTAAAAAAAATTCGCATCTTTGCATATGTGCATAACATTTATAAAAAACAAATAACCAATTCTGATTACAATGATTTAATGATATGCTAATTACTATTGCATTAATAATTTCGATCTTGCTTCAATTCTTTGCTGCTTTTGTAGGATTTAGATTAATATTAATTACAAAGGGTAAGGTGTCGTGGATTTTAATTTCGATAGCATTCTTATTCATGGCAGTAAGGCGTATTATAGAAGTTCTATCATATATACATCAAGGTGATTTTCAAAAATTAGCATTAGTAAATGTATGGTTAGGCATTATTATATCGATATTTATAGCTGCCGGAGTTATTTTAATCGGTGAAATATTTTATTCTATAAAAAGGGCTGAGAAAGCCAGGTTAGAATCGGAGAAAAAATTTAAAACTTTATTCAATAGCAGCAGTGATGAAATTCTTGTTGTTGATTTTAATGGAAATATTGTTGAAGTGAACCAAACAATATGTGATGCACTTAGGTATAGTAAAGAAGAATTTATAAAAATGCACATTAAAGATATAAATTCTGAGAAATATATTGAAATGAGGCTTCCAATATTAGAAGAAATTAAGGAAAGCGGTTTGCATACATTTGAATCGGAACATTTATCAAAAGATGGGAAAATTATACCTATTGAAATAATAAGCAGGATCATAGATTATAACAATTCAAAAGCTATATTATTAATAGGGAGAGATATTACTGAACGAAAACAAACTGAAAGGAAAATTTTAAATGCTATGATTGAAACAGAAGAAAAAGACAGGAAACGATTTGCAAAAGACTTGCATGATGGTTTAGGTTCTCTGTTATCAAGTATCGGTATCTATATCGGTTTATTAAAGACGACAGATGATGAAGATGAAAAACAAAACCTTCTCGATTATTCAAAAGGACTTATTGATGAAGCTGTTCATAATACAAAAGAAATTGCAAATAATCTTATGCCAAGCGTTATAAGCCGTTTTGGACTGGTTACTTCTGTAAAAACATTTTGCAACAAAATAAATAATACCGGCTTGATTAATATATCGGTAAATGTTGATGATACGTTTGATGATAAACTTGATAACGATTTGGGAGTTACCTTATACAGGATTATTAATGAATTGATCAATAATACATTAAAACATGCCTTTGCCGATAAAATAGAAATAAATTTTTCTAAAGAAAAGAAATATTTAATTCTTACTTATTCTGATAATGGAATAGGATTCGATTTTGATAAAGTGATGAAAGCAAAGACATATACAGGTATGGGATTATCAAATATTTTAAGCAGGGTTAAAGTTGTAAATGGTACTTGCAAAATAATCAGCTCGAAAGAAACAGGTACTAATGTTATTATAAAAATAAAATTGTAAATTTGAAGATTTTTAAATAAACAATTCAAGTTAGTTTTTTTGTTATTTTGGATATTTAAAATTTTTAAACGCATGAAAACACATAATGTAATAGTTGTTGATGATCATGAAATATTTAGGAATGGTTTAAAATTACTCCTAAATAAAATAGCAAATGTTAAAGTTATAGCCGAAGCATCAAATGGCTTGGAATTTCTTGAAGTTATAAAAAAACATAAGGCTGATTTGGTCTTTATGGATATCAACATGCCCATTCTTGATGGTATAGATACAACTGAACAAGTACGTAAAGAGTTCCCTGCTTTAAAGATAATTGCTCTGACAACCTTTGGAGATATCGAATTTTTTGATAAAATGATTTATGCAGGTGTAGTGGGTTATATGCTCAAAACTTCAGAACTGGATGATTTTAAAAAAGCTATAAACAAGGTCATGAAAGGTGGTAATTATTTCTCAGAGGAGATACTTGCAAATGTGACCAAGGAGACTATTATTCAACAACATGATAAACAAAACACCGTCGTACAAAAATTATCGAAAAGGGAACTTCAGGTATTAGAACTAATATGCAAAGGATATTCAAACCGTAGAATCGCAGAAAATCTGAATATAAGCTACAGAACTATCGAGAGGCATAAAACAAATTTATTACTAAAAACCGATACACATAATGCTGTTAATCTCGTAATATTCGCTTTTAAAAATAACCTTGTGGATATATAAGAGAATAGCTTTGTCAATTATATAAAACTATAAAAATAAGAAAAATTGGTTTTTTCCTATTTTTTAATGTATCTTTTTATCCCCGAACGATTTACGTAAAATACGTACGTAATATTTCACAATGATTTTACGTATCTTTCCACATTGAAAATGGGTATTTACCCTGTTTTTTATTCTATTTTATCTCTATAAATTTGTATCGTAATTTTAGATGATATGAATATAATTTACAGTTTTAGATGAATTTGAATATATAAATTCAATGACAGATACAGGAACTTGTGGTTATATTCTTAGAAGTCTGATATTATAAAAAACATACCAACCTTGAAAATCAGCTTTCGGAAGGCTAATATGCTTTCCTGTTAAATATATTTATAGTTCGTAATAGCCTGCCTGAAAAGTTTGATTCAGATAAACTTAGTTTACATAATATATTTTTTATTAACTAAAATTATAAGTTATGAGACAGTTGAAAATTTACTTATTATTCATTAACCTATGCTTGTTTGCTATATATGCCGGCGGGCAAGGTATGATAGTGCAACCTGATATTAAAGTTACAGTGGAATCAGGTACTACGCTGGATATCTCAGGCGGGAATCTGATACTGCTCGATAACTACTCATCAGTACCTTCTTTTCTGGAAAGAGGTTCGCTGACTTTCTCCGGCGGTGGTAAAGCTTATGTAGAGCAATATCTTACTAAAGATGTATGGCACATAGTAGCCGAGCCGGTAAATAATGAAGTCATCGGTGTTTTTTTATGGATGTACTTGTGTAAATATATTGAACAGACCAACACATGGCAGTATCTTAACTTGCCTGTAACCCTACCGTTAAATGTAGGAGAAGGATATTTTGTATGGGCATATAAGAAAGATCCAAACGGGCTATATCCGGCTTCACCCGACTCGGTTGTGTTTGGTGGGATGCTGAATGATCAGGATGTGAACATTGCTTTGTCCAACACTCCTGCCAGTCCCAACTCAGGCTGGAACCTCATAGGTAATCCGTATCCCTGTGCAATCGAATGGAACGGTGATGCAGCTTGGAATCTGAACAATGTAGGAGCTACTGTTTATATTTGCGATGGTGGGAAGTCAGGAAATTATAAAGTCTGGAATTATAACTCGGGTGGTACACTTACTAACGGAGACATTGTTGCCACACAAGGCTTTTGGGTGCGGACTGCCGATACGACCGGAACGATTGCATCACTTACCATTCCGGCTTCTCAGCGTTTACATAGTAGCGAGCCGTTTAATAAAAGCAGTGGTCCGATACTGCCGGAACAGTTAAAATTAATGGTGGAAAGGAACGAAAAAACTGATGAAACCATTATCGGTTTTATGACTGAATCCACTGCTAATTTCGACCCTGATTATGATGGATTATATCTTTATGGTGTAGGAGATAACCCGGCAATATATTCTGTAATATATAATGCAAAGTATGTCCTTAACCAGTTGCCCTGTATTGAAGATTATAAAACAGTTCCCGTCAATTTTGAGGCGAAAGACCCGGGAAACTACACACTGACGGCTTCATGGATCGAAAGTTTTTCTGAAGATATTCCGGTATATCTGGAAGATAAACAAGAAAGTATTTTCCTGAATCTCAGGGAAAATTCAGTTTATGCTTTTGCTTCTGTGCCATCAGACGAACCGGAAAGGTTTAATATTCATTTCGCCGAACCGCTTAATGTTAATTATCGAACAGTACTGGTTGAAGTTAATATATATAGTTGGCAAAAAACCGTATATGTTAACATTCCTTTTGAGATAAACGGTAAAATAATGATATATAATTTGCTGGGTAAAGCTATTGCATCTCAAAAAGCCGAAAGAGGTATGAATAAGATAACAATAAATGATGTAAAAGGAAATTATTTTGTAAGGCTTACATCAGACCAAGGTTATAAAGTAAGTAAAATTTATATTAATTAAAAATAAAAGAAATAATAAAATGAAAAAAACAGCATTTATTTTAGCAATTACCATCCTGGCGGCTTACACAGTAAACGCACAGGTTGCGATTAATACTGACGGCAGTTTAGCAAATTCTTCAGCTATACTTGACATCAAGTCAGATCAAAGAGGATTGCTGATGCCACGCATGTCAACTTCACAAAAAACAACTTTCCAGAGCACTCTTAGTGCGGCGGAAAATGGTATGATAATATTTGATACTGATGAAAAAAGATTTTATTTATGGGATGGTTCGTCCTTTGAAAAAATCAGAGCAGGTGTTATAAAGTGCCTGGAGGATACTGACATTGATACAAAGATACATGTAGAAAAGAATGAGGATGAAGACATAATACGTTTTGAAACAGAAGGCAAGGAATACTTTAATATGAACCACGGTCGCCTGCAGGTATTAAATACAGGTTATTCAGTTTTTATTGGCGAAGGAGCCGGTATTAGTGACGATTTGTTTTATCACCGCAATGTTTTTATTGGTTATAAAGCAGGTAATTCAAATACAGCCGGACATTTCAACACAGCAATCGGTTTTCAGGCATTTTGTTTGAATACTACCGGATATTATAACACGGCAATCGGTTCCGAGGCGCTTTATCATAATATAACCGGAATTAAAAATACGGCAAACGGTTACCATGCGCTATATTCCAATACAACAGGTGAGAGTAACACAGCAAACGGTTTTCATGCACTTTATTTTAATACAATAGGACATCACAATACCGCAAACGGTCGCCATTCGCTTTGTGCAAATGATACAGGAAGTTACAATACAGCAAGCGGTTACTATTCACTTCGTCGTACCTTGGGAGATGACAACACAGGATATGGTTATCAATCACTTGAATTTAACGAGACCGGAAATTACAACACTGCTGTTGGAAGCAATGCCGGCCCGTTAAGCGGTTGTGCAAATTTGAGTAATACCGGAGCATTTGGTTATCAGGCAGCGCCCACAGCAAGCAATACAATACATATAGGAAATACTTCAATCAACTGGATAGGCGGGCAGGTAAACTGGAGTACATATTCTGATGAACGCTTTAAAAAGAATATTGAAGAAAATGTTGCAGGTCTGGATTTTATTATGAAATTGCGTCCTGTTACTTATAAATGGGATATTAAAAAGTTAGATAACTATATCGGTACTCCCGAAGAGATATATGAAAGCGATGAAATGAAATCTGCAAGGGCTGCACAGGAGTCTGAAATTTATACCGGATTCCTTGCACAGGAAGTAGAACAGGCAGCCCTGGAAACCGGATATGATTTTAGTGGCGTTCAGTCTCCTGCCAATGAACAGACACCATACAGTATTCGATATGCCGAGTTTGTTGTGCCTCTGGTAAAAGCCATACAGGAACAACAGGCTATGATTGATGAATTAAAGGTTATGAATGAAAGTCTGCAGAAACAAATTGACGAATTTAAAAATAATCGTTGATATGGGTATAGGGGTATTTAAGATGGGTTTTTTATTTATCGGATGATTTTCTTATTTTTGCTGTATTATTTT
>JAIORT010000550.1 GCA_021107975.1 Bacteroidales bacterium
CAAAATTAATAAAATTATATATTCACTTATAAATATATATGCTTTTTTATTTTTAAAAAGTTAACAATTTTCCAGATAATAATACCAATTAAGCATATTATACGGAATATTTCCGTTTTTCATCACGAATAAGCGTGTTATACGGATTATGATTTTGCTTGCATTTAAAGTTGATTATTCGTACGCTTGTGGTTTAATAATATGTTAGACATAGGTTTCTATTACTTTTAATATTGTCGAATAAAAACGAAAAACAATAGATTTGTAAGAAAAGAAAGGAGGTGATGTTTATGAGATAATAGATTTGTTATTTATTTTATTTATTTTGATAAACATATTTAATTATTACAAAATGAAAGGAGAAAAGAAATATGACTAATAAAGAAAAAAATATTGAACATCAAAGCGTTTCTTCTGAGGAAGAAATAGTGCCAACGATAGAAGGTGAAGAAAAAGAAAAAGAAGAAGATTTCGGACTTGAATATACAGCAACTGAAGCGGAAGTTGAAGAAGAAGATGATCAAGAGGAAATGGTGGAAGATGAATTTGAAGGAGAGGAAGAATATACTATCGAAGAGGTTCCGGGTTTTAATGAGGCGCTGATAGAAACTGTCGAAGTAGAAGAAGAAGTCTTTATACCGGAAGAATGGGTCGATGTATCCGAGTGCGGATCAGAGGATTATGGTGACCCAGAGTCAATCTGTGGTCGTGACGATCGCGTTCGTATACGCGCAACAACGCGTATTCCTTGGCGTTTGAATTGCCAACTTCTCATAACGGCAAGAAATGGTCGCAAGGGTAGGTGTACTGGTTGGCTTATAGGGCCACGCACTGTAATGACTGCTGGGCATTGTCTTTACAGTCATAGCGCTGGCGGATGGGCTCGCTCAATTGAGGTTATCCCCGGTATGGACGCAACACGTAAGCCCTTTGGTTCACAGGTAGCAAGGTCATTTCGAAGCGTACGTGGATGGGTAAAAAGCAGAAAGCCAGAATATGATTATGGCGCAATAATCTTGCCTAAGCCTTGTAAATTCAAACCACTTGGTTATTTTGGTTTCGCTTCTCTCTCAAGTAGAACATTGAAGAACTTGCTTGTTAACAATGCTGGATATGCTGGTGATAAGCCATTTGGAACTCTTTGGTTTAATGCTGGTCGCATTCGAAAGGTTACAAGTCGACGTCTTTACTATATGATTGATACTTATGGAGGTCATAGCGGAAGTTGTGTTTGGCTTTTGAAGAAAGTAGGAGGCCGCTGGCAGCGCTATGGCATAGGCATACACGGGTATGGTGGCTGCCCAAATAAGGCCGTCAGAATAATAAAGCCCGTATTCAATAACATGAAGCGTTGGAAAAAAGAAGGAAAGTGTTAAGATTTAAATTATAATGGCTTTTACGTTGCTTGAACATCAGGTAAAATAAAATATGTGGCAATTCGTAAAGCTATGTTTAAATGCTAAGCCACTAATTTACCTGTTTACCCGATTTATTGTGCCGAGTTTGCTATCCCACATTGGGGATAGCAAATCCCGGTCTTTTGACAAACATAAGGTATTTATTAATCTTTAGGAAAAAGGAGATTCTGAAATAATGACTATCAAAGGGAATATTATAGAAATTATGGAAAGTTACCCACTTCAGCTTATAGTCGATGTTGAAGGAACTAAATATTATGTAGGGCTTTTGGAGGAAACATCAATTATTAAGGCTGGACGCACCGCTGATGCAGGAATACTACGCCCAAGCTTAGACATTACGATTCGAGGTGAACGTTCTGAAACCGACAAAACTGCAATGATAGCCAAAAGTATAGTATTAGAGTAAAAGGGAATAAAATAGAGAAAAGAGGGTAAATAACGAATTTTAATTTTTTGCATAATTAATCAATTTGACAAAGAAATAAAACAAGAAAGGAGTCAATTATGAATAGGATAGTTAAAAATGATAAAGATATAAGACAACTATTAATCTTGGGGAGCAGAATTTCACTCATTGTAATAGCAGTGTTTTGGTTTATCTTGCTCTACTCAGTTCAGTCGGTTGAAGGACAGACCTTACATGGGGATAAAATTATAAGCTATAAAGTTATCGAAATTTCAGAGAACTCTACGCCATACTGGCATTGGGATATAAAACTTGAGGTGTATTACACGTATAATCCCGCACACAAGGAGGTGATTATAGGTGGATACGTATTACCCTATGGAAATGAATTGAAAACCGGGCATAGTAAATGGGGGCATGTTTCAGGTCCTTTACAAGCTGTTGTAGAAGAAAATCAAGGTTCCGTAATCAGCGGCATGCAAAGAGTTAATATTGCTGTAAGGCTCAATGTTCCGGAAAAATCCACAGATAAACTTAAGTTGTTTATGTATGGAACAGAGGGAGTGGAATTTACTAGCAGAATATTCGATTATTCTCGGCTGTGGACACTACCACCTACCCCCGCATATTTAACTGTCAATTCATATCCTCCAGGAGCAGAAGTTGTAGTTGGAATCAAATCGATAAATAATATAGTTAGGACAGAAACAGGAAGAATAGTTGGAGTTACACCAATTACAGTTCAGTTGTCTTCAAATGACATTTCTTATACTGGAAATTTTGCAAACCTTGTTTGTGAAATCAGAAAGAATGGATATATACCTGTTATGGAGACTTTGGGCTTAGGCGAATATGGCAAGTTAGAACCAGGAAAGACTTATAAATTAGATGTAAACTTAAGACCTCTAAAATGAAATAAATAAATAATTATGAACGACGAGTAGTAAATATAATTTTTTTATAAGTGGTGGCAAGTTTAAATGAGTTAAAAAGGAAAATATAATCATGCGGTGAAACGAACCCCAAAAAGCTCCACAACACTCCATTTTTGTTGCGCCGCTTAGTTTTGTCATTATGTCTTTTTATAAAACCTATTAGCTCTTGAACAATTCGAATATCATTGAACCGGTAGTTAAAGATCTTATTGATGAAGGAAATTTTCAGGAGGCTTTCAGGGAACTATAAAAAAAGTGCGACAGGGTTGTGAGATACAACATTTATCAGGCTAAAGATGGGACTGACGGGGCGAAGCTGTAGATAGAAGGAGTATCATCATTTTTAATTACAATCAACAATATAAATTATAACAGTTTAAAATATTAATTCATAAACAAGAAAGAGAGGTAAATTATGCCAACACAACCAACATACCCTGGGGTATATATTGAAGAAGTGCCCAGTGGTGTACGAACCATTACAGGAGTCGCAACTTCAATTACTGCATTTATTGGCCGTGCTTTACGCGGACCGGTGAATGATCCGATAACTATTAACAACTATGGTGATTACGAACGGCGTTTTGGCGGACTGTCCCAGACAAGTTCGATGAGTTTTGCTGTTCGTGATTTTTTCTTAAATGGTGGTGGTCAGGCAATAATTGTGCGATTGCACAATGGTGCTGGGTCTTCAACCATCACACTGAATGCAGATAGCAGTCCACCAGGTTTACCCCTTGTACTGGAAGCAGCAAGCGTAGGTTCATGGGGAAGCCATTTAAGCGCTCATGTTGATTGGGATACAAAAGATAAATCAAACGACCAGCTCTTCAATTTAACGATCTATGAAAAAGATCCGGAAACAGAACAGGTTATCAATACAGAGAAATTTTTGAATATTTCGACAGATCCTGATGATGCCCGTTATGTACCACGCTGGTTGGAGAGTAATTCAGAATTGGTAAGGGTTCAGAAAGATGATCTGGGAACTTATACAGGAGATTATAAAGTATCCAATACCCGACCTTTAGAAACATTTTCAATAGGCAGTCCGCCAGGTAGTCCACCTGTCCTGATTGAAGATCCCGTTCAGGCTACTGAAGTTACCGACGGAGATCATTTAACTGACGATCAGTTTTACGGTTCCGGAATGGAGGCAGATAAAGAAGGTATTTATGCGCTTGAGAAGGCGGATATTTTCAACCTGTTATGTATTCCGCCATATGCCTCATCAACTGGCGGGATTCCTTCTTCTGATGCTCAGCCAACTGATATCACAACTGGTTTGATAGCTGTTGCAAACGGCTACTGTGAAAAGCGACGGTCTATGTTGCTGGTAGATGCACACAGTACATGGAACAGCAAAGACAAGGCAAAAAGTGATTTTTCAGACAATTCCTACCCGGGAATTACCAGTAAAAATGCTGCGCTATTTTTCCCACGTATCAAGCAACCCAATCCATTACGTGAGTACCAAATTGAAGAGTATATACCTTGTGGTGCTGTAGCAGGTGTGTTCGCTCGTACCGATGCGCAGCGGGGTGTATGGAAAGCCCCTGCTGGTCAGGATGCCAAATTGAATGGTGTATCACAACTTAGTGTACCACTGACAGACGATGAAAACGGTGAATTAAATCAACTGGGAATCAACTGCCTGCGAGCCTTTCCGGTATATGGTCGTCTTGTTTGGGGATCCCGCACATTAGAAGGAGCCGATCGCCTGGCTTCCGAGTGGAAATACATCGCTGTTCGACGCACAGCATTATTCATTGAAGAAAGTCTGTTTCGTGGTACAAAATGGGTAGTATTTGAACCTAATGATGAACCCCTCTGGGCACAGATCAGATTAAACATCGGAGCTTTCATGAATAATCTCTTTCGCCATGGCGCATTCCAGGGCACAACACCAAAAGAGGCTTATCTTGTTAAGTGTGATAAGGAAACTACCACCCAAAACGATATCAACCAGGGTATTGTCAACATCTTAGTTGGCTTTGCACCCCTTAAACCAGCTGAATTTGTATTCATTAAAATTCAACAACTGGCAGGTCAAATTGAAACTTAAAAATAAATAATTATGGCACAGTTTACAGTAAATGCACAACGTTTTGATCCCTATAAAAATTTCAAATTTCGTGTTAAGTGGGATGGGCGTTACGTTGCCGGCATCAGCAAAGTAGGCGCCCTGAAACGAACAACTGAAGCAGTAGAGCACCGTGAAGGTGGTGATCCAAGCTCAGTACGAAAATCTCCGGGACAAACCAAATATGAACCCATTACACTTGAACGCGGGGTAACCCATGATACTGAATTTGAAAAGTGGGCAAATAAAGTCTGGAACTTTGGTTCTGGATTAGGATCCGAAGTTTCCCTGAAGGATTTTCGAAAGGATCTTATTATCGACATGTACAATGAAGCCGGTCAATTGGCTATTTCCTACAAGGTTTACCGTTGCTGGGTATCTGAATTTCAAGCCTTGCCCGAACTCGATGCAAGCGCTAACGCTGTTGCTATTCAGACGCTCACATTACAAAATGAAGGTTGGGAACGTGACTACGAAGTTACTGAACCGGATGAGCCTGCATTTACCGAGCCTGAGGGGTAATATTATATGAGACCGGTTACTACGTCTGAGTTGTTGACCATATGGGAGCGTGAGATGAATCAACCACTGATACAAAAAACGCTTATTCTGTTGTGTCAGGCATGCCCGGAAATGGAATCAAACGATGTTGCGAAGTTAAGTATTGGAGATCGTGATGTCAGGTTATTTCAGCTACGTCAATGGATGTTTGGCTCTATTCTCAAAAATATAGCTGATTGTCCTGCATGCACAGAGCGTATTGAATGGGAAACCAGCATTAAGGACTTACGTTTACCACCTGTACATAATCATGAACCGGCGAAAGAATTTGATCTGGAGGTGGATGAATTCAATATCCGGTTCAGATTGCCCAACAGTATTGATATCTCATCTGTTATCGCAAATAACGTTAGACAACCTGATCCCAGAATGCTGTTGATCACCTGTATTCTTGAAGCTCGATGTAATCAGGATATGTATGAGATAAATGATTTACCTGACAAAGTATTGAAGGCATTAGACCGAAGAATTGAAGAGCTTGACCCTCAGGCTGATATTCGAATGAAAATAAACTGTCCGAATTGTAACCACCAATGGGATGCCCGGTTTGATATTGCCAGTTATTTATGGACGGAAATTAACAGTTGGACCAAACGTATATTACGGGATGTTTGTATCCTGGCAAGGACATTCGGTTGGTCGGAACAGGATATTCTTAAAATGAATTCCACACGCCGGCATTTATATCTGGAAATGGTGAATTTATGAGTGATTTCATAATCAGTTTACTCAATCGACATATCGACATAGCTAATAATGTCCAGCCAAATATACCCGCGAAATTTGAACCGGATATTAAATCTTCATTATTTATAAATGTAAATGATCCTGCTGGACTTCATATCAATGATGATAACACTACATTACAGTTGAGCAATGAAGAACATTACTTTACTGATACTCCGACCGGACATTCTGAAAACAATATCTCTGGGAAAAAAAAGGATTCACCTTCTCAAATACCTTTAAGTGAATCTGCAACTAAAATGGATGCAGAGGTTAATATCAATGATACTAATTTTCAAAGGTCAGCAGCAATGAATCCGGATAAACGGGGCTTAAAAAAGAAAGACAGGAAAGAGGAAAGAGCGAAGAAGACCCCAATAGTAAAATCAGAGGAAGAAAATTCGAAACATAAAATTCTCTATAGTCCCAAACATTTGGTATCAGGTAGTCAGGAAGGTTCGATAAAACCTTTTAAATTTGATGATCAGGACAATAAATTCAGAAACACTAATCATGAAGCAAACCAGGATAAACAAACTGATGAACATCATTCGATAACAAAAGAGCAATCATCTGATTTTACTGTGAAACCTGTTGAACAAGAAACTGATAGTGAAAAATCACAGCAATCTACTGATGATTTAGGTAATGTTGATACTTTGTCTCATGGACTTCTTGGTATTCCACCACGATTGCAGGAAAGCAAAACTGAAATGAATCAGGCATTCTTTATCAAAGATTCAAATTCCGATTCTGAACCAACTATCAAAGTAAGTATTGGACGAATAGAGGTACGGGCTGTTATGGAGCCAGTACAAACACCACCTTTGCGTAAAGTTACAGTGAAACCGAAATTGTCATTGGATGATTATCTGAAACAGAGGGATGGAGGTAGGCGATGAGTAATGCACTTGCCATTGCATCTGTAACGCATGTCCTTAAGGATTTGCTCAACAATGGTCTTATTGATCATGATGTTACCGGAGCAACTGGTGGGAATGTTAATGTAACAGCACTTCCACCTGATCGTATTGATATAACAGAAACAGGTCAAAGCCAGCTAAATCTTTTTATGTACAGAGCAACACCTAATCTCGGATGGAGCAATGTAGGTTTTCCATCTCTCAATAGTCAAGGTGAACGAATAGCAAATCCCCCCCTTCCGATTGATCTGCATTACCTCCTGACAGCTTACGGTGTAAATGAATTGCACTCTGAGATTTTGTTGGGATATGGAATGCAACTGTTGCATGAAACGCCGGCTTTAGGACGTGATGCAATCCGCACATCGCTTGCACCCCCGTCATCTGTCTCTGGCGTTGGACTTCCACCCGAACTCCAGGCCCTCTCCACTTCTGAACTAGCAGAACAAGTGGAACAAATAAAAATAGTCCCGGAAATTTTGAGTACGGAAGAAATATCCAAGCTGTGGGCAGCATTTGGGGCTAAGTATCGGCCTACGGCAGCATATCTTGTATCCGTAGTATTAATTGAGAGTAAAAAATCAACAAAGTCAGCATTACCCGTGAAAGAAAGAATGATTTATGTCTTGCCTTTTAGGAAACCTGAAATTGAAAATATCTTTTCACAAAAAGACTCAAGTTCACCTATTGTTGAAAATCAGAAGATACTTTCAGAATATAATATTGTTCTTAAAGGCAAGCAACTTCAGGGCGAATTTGTTGAAATCAATATAAGTGGCTATTTTGTTTCACCTAATATCAATGATATTGATGACAAACAGATTATTGTTCAGCTTCCTTCTTCATTACCGGCAGGTATTCAGGGTGCACAAGTAATTCATCAGAATTATATGGGGTCACCACCTGAACCGCATCGCGGGGTTGAATCGAATGTAGCAGCTTTTGTACTCAGTCCGTTTATTGAAACAAAAATTGTAACAAATGTACAAGGTACAGGCGATGATCTCCGATCAGCCGACATTAAACTGACAGTTAAACCAGCAATCGGGGAAACACAGCGTGTGATTTTGCTGATGAATGAAATCAAACCGGATATTGTAAGTCCTCCTGATACTTCTCCGCCATTATCTTATAGTTTTCAAGCACCATCAATGGCTCTGCTGAGCCCACCTGCCCCAACAGAAAACATCACCATTCATATTAGCGGAGTAAAAGCGGGTACATATTTAATACGTATCCAGGTAGATGGCGCAGAAAGTCCATTGGAAACAGATGCTTCAGGCAAATATGATGAACCACAGGTAACGATACCATGAGCACCAAAATGATTAAAAACTGGCAGGAAGCAAACCAGCGCTACCTGATGGCAGCAGTGAGAGTTGTGCAGGAAGAATTGACATTACAAAGAGCATCCTTAGATAATCATAGTGAAAAGGACAAATCAAAACAGTTGGAATCTTCTACTGCAAAAAAAGAGTTGAAACAGGCTGCTAAAAACTTACCCGCTCAAGCAGCATTGGATACACTAACGACTATCTTCGGTCTGTCATCTTTTGAACGCAAGGTACTGCTGATGTGCGCCGGTATGGAACTGGATTCGAACTTTGCTACACCAGTGTGCTCGACCCAGGGTGATTCCATTGGCTTTCTTCCATCGTTCAGCCTGGCAATTGCAGCATTTCAGGATGCCCATTGGAACGCTCTTTCACCGAATGCACCCCTAAGATATTGGCGCCTCATAGAAGTAAATACAAATCAGATTATAACAAAAAGTCCTTTACGAATAGACGAACGGGTGCTGCACTATCTTACAGGTATTCAGCACTTAGATGAACGACTTGTTGGAGTTGTTGAACCATTTTTTGATAAAAGTGAACTTGTGCCGTCACATAAGGAACTGGTAAACTGCATTGTACAAGAATACTCATCTATATCTGGTAATTCAATCATTCCGGTTATCCGGTTAAGTGGCAGCGAGGTAATAGAAAAATCATCTTTAGCAGTAAATGTATGTACTCAGCTAAAACTTAATCTTTATACCTTGTCAGGCGATGCTATTCCTAATAGTATAAAAGAGATTACTGAATTACTCCGGTTATGGAACCGTGAGAGTGCGCTTGGGGCGTGTGCCCTTTTTCTTGATTGCGACAAAATAGATACAACAGATTTATCCCGCTTACAATCGATTACCAGCTTTTGTGAAAAGATACGAGGCGTAATTTTCATCAGCAGCCGTCAATGGAATCCCCAATTAAGACGCCCCAGGATTATTTTTGATGTACATAAACCAACTACAACAGAGCAGCTTATGCTTTGGAATAAATCCTTAAATGAACAGACTGTTAATCTGGATGGTCAGTTGGAAAAGTTAGTGTCGCAATTCAATCTCAGCGTACATACTATTCGTCAGGCAAGTGCAGAGGCTCTTGAACGGTATTCAAAGAATGAAAATAAAGAGGAAGAGTCTTCAGAGAAGCTCGAAGATATGCTGTGGAGTACTTGTTGTGCACATACCCGTCCCCGATTGGATGACCTGGCACAGCGTATCCCTTCATTAGCAACCTGGGATGATTTAATTTTACCCGAATTGCAAAGAACGACCTTACGTGAAATAGCAAAGCATGTCAGGCAACAGAGCAAGGTATATGGGGAATGGGGATTTGCTGCTAAAAGTTCGCGAGGTCTTGGAATAAGTGCACTTTTTACCGGTGAAAGCGGTACGGGTAAAACCATGGCATCCGAGGTGATAGCAAATGAACTGCATTTGGATCTCTATCGAATCGATCTGAGTCAGGTTGTGAATAAATATATCGGTGAGACAGAGAAAAACCTGAAGCGTATTTTTGATGCCGCAGAAGAAGGTGGCGCCATCCTTCTGTTCGATGAAGCTGATGCATTGTTTGGAAAGCGGAGCGAAGTGAAGGACAGCCATGACCGTTATGCCAATATTGAAGTGAGTTACCTTCTGCAGCGCATGGAAGATTATCGTGGATTGGCTATCCTAACGACAAATATGAAAAGTGCGTTGGATAAGGCTTTTCTACGTCGAATCCGATTTATCGTTCAGTTCCCATTTCCCGATGCAATACATAGAGCAGAGATGTGGCGCCGGATATTTCCGGAAAACACCCCAACTGAGAATCTTGAGGTGAAAAAACTAGCACGACTAAACATAACAGGCGGAAATATACGCAATATTGCATTGAATGCAGCATTTATTGCTGCGGATAAAGAAGAATCAGTTCGTATGTCACATATTTCACTCGCTGCCAGAAGCGAATATGCCAAATTGGAAAAACCAATGAGTACAATTGAGACCGGGTCGTGGTAATGAGACAGGATATTGAAATATATATTGAAGAATTAAAGCTTCACGGATTTTCACATGTTGACCGTTATCGTTTTGGTCAGGCATTGCAGCTTGAATTAACCCGCCTGATTTCTGAACAAGGCTTGTCGCAATCCCTTTCACGTGGTGGGGATTTTGCACGAGTTGACGGCGGTACATTTAACATAGCTCCGAATTCCAAAGCAGAGGTAATTGGCAACCAAGTAGCACAATCAGTTTACAAAGGTTTTATAAAATGAATAATAGAACACTAACAAAACCGAAGAATAAAAATTTAACAACATTTTCACGGGTATTCGATAAGAATTTGTCTGACCGGACCTTTACGCCGGAACCTGCCGATGAAAGCCGTGATGTGTCAAACTCCCAGTTCGGACACAACTTTGCTGATGTTCAGGTTGAGAATCAATCTTTTAAGGATTCTTGTCCCCTTTCCCTGTCCAGTCCAAGTCATTGTCCCTTTGGCGGCACCTGCCACACCTGTCCACTAAGAATACAAACAAAACTCAAAATTGGTCAACCTAATAATAAATACGAGCAGGAAGCAGACCGAGTGGCGCAACAGGTGATGAGAATGCCAGAGCCAAATGTTCAGCGACAAGGGTGCTTAACCTGTAACGATATAGATGAAGAAGAACAAATGCAAACAAAGCCTATTGCTGAACGGATTACTCCATTAGTTCAGAGGCAGGTTGAGGAAGAGGAGGAAGAGGAAGAAATCCTCCAGGCTAAAGAGGCTCCCTGCCAAACTCCTGAAGTTAACAGGGATGTGCAAATGAATATAAACAACTTGATAGGTTCAGGTAAGCATCTGCCTGAGTCTGAACTCTCCTTTTTTGAGCCGCGCTTTGGATATGATTTCAGTCAGGTGCGAGTACATAGCGGCGCTCAAGCTGCACTATTGACGCGTGCTGTGAATGCCAGGGCTTTTACAGTGGGTCGAGATGTAGTTTTTGGGGCGGGTCAGTATGCACCGGAGACAAATAATGGTCAACGATTACTGGCACATGAGTTGACACATGTGGTGCAGCAAAGCAGAATCAGTTCCGTTTCGAGTGCACGTGGTTCTGGATTGCCTGCAAACGACTTTGTACAACTTAAGCCTACGCCGAGACCTACCAGTGAGAATGTTTGGGGATTACTGATTACTCGAAGAATGTGTAGTTGCCGCACCCGTGTGAACAACGGTATTTCTTGGGCGAATACAGCAGCTGCTACCTATGCTGCCTGCGACATTCCTGCGAATCCGACAGGTGTCGATGTCGAGGCATGCTTCGATGCCGCCCATCCTGGATCAACTGCGGTGGCAACAACCTCTCCCAGCGGGACGATGACACTACCCTCTCCTTCTGCAGATCCATGCGAACGCATAGACAATAAAGCGACTTTTGTTCACGAGACAATGCACTCGCGACATGCAAACGCTATCGCACAGGCGCAGGGCACAGCATTCTTCAGTGAATGGAGAAGGCTCGCCGGTGATCCGAACCGGCTCGATACGTTGCGTGCCACATTCCCAACACAGGTAGCAGCATTCGAAGCACAGTGGAGTGATGGACACGACTGGGCACAAGATGAGGTTAACTCGTACAAATGGGAACGTCGATTCTTGGTTGATGCACGCGCTGCGCTGAATCGCATTTGCTGAATGCTGAGCCAGTGGATTTCAATACTACTATACTTGTTGCTCTGCTACCGATGACTTTTGCTTACACGGAGCATCAGTTCGATATCACGGAGTTGGCGCAAAAAGAGATTGTTATGGTAAAAGAAAGTAATAACGAGGTTGAGGAAACCGTCTTGCAAGGCACAGTAATCGGGATACGACCTGCACAAGGGCAACATCTTCACCAAAAGTGGTGTGTCACCTTACAGGTCGATTCTATTGTAGTAGGTTATTACACTGAACAAACATTCTCATTCAGTGTCCATAGTCCTACGAAGTCTGGTATTGTTATCGGAGGTCAGTACATGATTCATACCGTACAAATCCAAAACGGCGAGTATCAGATCAAAGGAATCGAACCATGGAAGAATCAATAGAATAGGAAAAGGGGGCAGTCTTTGACATTTGACATTAGCAGAGGTAAGTGGTTTAAAAATTTTTTTACTTACAAAAATTAATGTCTTGAAACTTCAATAATTAAAGCTGTAATTACATGCTATTGTATATAATTTATAATCTTTACTGACTTTGCATCTTTGCAAGAAAAAAAGTTTTGCTTAAGGATCAAAAATGAGAAGTCGAACATTAGGTAAAATAAAGCATAAGAATTCAACAACCTTTTCACTAGTATTCGGTAAAAAGTTCGGAGGTCGGACTATTACTTCAGAATCTGTCAATAGCGGCCATGATGCATCAAACTCTATCTTCAACCACAATTTCGACGACATTCGGATGGAGAGTCCATTATTTAAAACATTCAGACCCCATTCCCTATCTGATTCGAGTCATTACTCCCATAGCGGTGCTTACCAAATATGCCCGCCCCGTGTGCAGGCCAAGTTAAAAATCGGACAACCGGGAGACAAATACGAGTTGGAGGCAGATCAGGTTGCGTCATACGTTGTCAATGAAACATCACATGTGCCTAAACTTATTTCAAGGGAAAGATCAGCACTTTCAATTCAACGGCAGGAGAAAAAAAAAGGAACAAAAGACGAGGAAAAATATAAGGAAGCAGCAAAAAAAACAGGAGAAGCTTTTCTTGAGACTCCAATCGGCAAACGCATCACAGACAAGGCAAAAGAACTGGGAGATGACTTCGTCTCTACACTGCCCGGCAAAATAGTTGCCGGTACTGTAGCGGCAGGGGTCGTAGGCACCATAGTTGCTAAGAACGCGGAATTGCCGATACAGCCGCCTGCTATCCCGCTGGATAAAGTCACTCCGGGTCTCTCAATGAAAATTACATACAAAGGGCCAGTGCGAAACCCAACTGATGCATCTATTGCCTTTACCTACAAATTTGGTGGAGGGAAAAAAGGTGGTAAAAAGCCGACCAAAACCAAAAGCGAGCAATTCCGTGAAGAAACCGCACGTATGGCCTATGAGCAATATAAATTCCGGGAATCTATAAAAACACCGGAAAAGAAAGCTGAAGATGAAGCATTCATGCAGTGGCATATAGCGAAGCAAATGCAGGACCCAACCAGTTCTCTTTACATCCCTGGTATAGTGCCCAATAAGGAAGCATCCAAGCTCGAGGAGAAAAAAAAGGAAGAAAAAACACCATTACAACGCAAAGAAACAAATTCGTGCGAGAGTACGACAGACACACCTTCCATCGTCCACAATGTGCTGCGCTCCACCGGGCAGTCGTTGGATCCTATGACACGCAACTTTATGGAGATCCGCTTTGGCCATGATTTCAGTAAAGTGAGGCTTTATACCGACACAAATGCAGCGAAGTCGGCACGATCAATAAATGCTTATGCATATACCGTAGGTAAAAATATTGTTTTTGCCTCAAACAGATTCAAAACTGATACTAAAAGTGGAAGACGTTTATTAGCCCATGAACTAACTCACGTTATCCAACAAGACAATAGTAATGCAGTACAGAAAGGATTTTAACTTATGACCGCCTTCCCCAAATCACCCCGCCTCCTAAAAGGCGGCATAGTGCTGATAAATCCTGAAACCTCAACAGTTGAGCGCATCATTTCATTGCAATACAACCCGGAAAGCCTCTCCCGTACATTACAGGTTCAAAGCATTAGTGGAGAAGGAGGTGACCGTTCTGAAGCTTTGCGGTTAACCGGCCCTCCGGTGGAGACACTCAAAGTGGATGCTGTAATTGATGCAACCGATCAACTTGAAGTTGCTGATTCAACCACTATACAGGTTGGTATTCAACCGCAACTGGCAGCGCTGGAGACCATTATTTATCCTACAAGCGATCAGCTCATGTCGAATAACAGCCTTGCACAATCGGGCACTTTGGAGATTGCACCAATGGAAACGGCACTTACATTGTTTATATGGAGTAAGGACCGTATTTTACCGGTCCGCCTGACAGAGTTTTCTATTACAGAAGAGGCATTTGATACAAACCTGAATCCTATTCGTGCAAAAGTAAGCCTGGGAATGCGCGTATTGAATGTGGACGATCTTGGGTTTGATCATAAAGGCGGTAGTTTGTACATGAGCTACCAACAAAATAAAGAGCGCCTGGCAGGTATGTTTTCAGGCGGCGCTTTAAGTAATCTTGGAATAGATAATATTTGAAATTCTATTATGAATTTAATGGATTAATGATTGAATGATTAAATGAATGAATCAATCAATCAATTTGAAATAATAACTAACATTTCCACATTTAAGCATTTTTGCATTTAAGCATTTCAACTAAGAATGCCAGTATAACCTTATTTAGTAATGGACCCACTACAAAGTATTTTACAACAACAAGGACTTAGTGCCACTGCATTTCCTCTTACCAGCCGATATTATGGAATAGAAACTGTGACGATGGAAAAGGAAAATGGTGAGACAATTATCTTTTTGAGCCGCCGTTTTGTACCTCAGTCTGATCGTTTTTCTTTGCTCCAGGAACATACGGTTACCCAGGGAGACAGATTGGATAATATCACAAACCGGTATCTTGGTGATCCCGAACAATTCTGGCAGTTGTGTGATGCCAATAATGTGCTGCATCCTGAAGAATTGACCGAATCAATAGGATCTAAAATACGTATTACATTACCTGAAGGAATACCCGGAAATAATAATGCTTAAAGGAATACACCTTACATTGATGGTTGGACCAGTTGTTCCAATTCCAGTTCCCAAAGTTGTCCTGGATGCTTTGGAAAGTGTTTCAGTAACTTCGGCTGCCGGATCATCCAGCGGATTTCAGTTAAACTTTACCTTCTCAGGCAAATCTCCATTGAATACAATTTTTGTACTGGCTGCTGGCTTAAACACAGGGCTTGGCACTCCGCCCTTGCGTGTAATAATGGTTGTTACGATGGGAGGTCTTCCACAGGTTCTTTTTGACGGTGTTATGACCAATGTAGAGGTACAAGCAGGGCGGGGTGGTTCTCCCGGAACATTAACAGTTACGGGGGACGATCTTACCAAAGTGATGGATATGCAGGATTTTAGCGGGATTCCTTATCCTGCCATGCCTGTAGAAGCCCGTGTGGCTCTGATTATCGCCAAGTATGCGGTTTTTGGCATAATCCCGGTGGTTATTCCTTTACTCTTTCCTGATGTGCCGATTCCGGTGGAAAGTATTCCCGCTCACAAAGGTACGGATTTACAATATTTAAAACAATTGGCAGATAATGCAGGCTACGTGTTTTACATTAAACCAGGGCCGGTTCCAGGGACTAATACTGCCTATTTTGGACCAGAGATTAAGGTTGGCATACCTCAGCCGGCATTAAATATGAATATGGATGCCCATACTAATGTAGAATCTTTAAGCTTCAATTTTGATTCAACCAAAGGGGTGTTGCCAATCGTGTTTATCCAGAATCAGGCGACCCGTGCTCCTATTCCGATCCCTATCCCTAATATTAATCCCTTGCAGCCACCACTTGGATTATTGCCTGCTCCTATCAGTAACATTAAAGTTCTTAAGGATACTGCCAAACTCAACCCGATGCAGGCTATCTCCCGGGGTCTGTCCGAGGCGAGTAAATCACAGGATGCTCTATCTGCTAACGGCTCTCTCGATGTTCTGCGTTATGGACGTTTGCTAAAAGCAAGACAACTCGTTGGTGTACGTGGAGCAGGGCTGCCATACGATGGTCTTTATTTCGTACAGAGCGTTACCAGCAACATTAAAAGAGGAGATATCAAACAAAGCTTTAACCTTACCCGTAATGGGTTGATATCTATAACACCAAAAGTACCGGCATGAGTGATGAAATAAAATATTATGGTAAATACCGTGGGGTAGTCCTGAATAATGTGGATCCTATGCAGATGGGAAGGCTTATGGTTCAGGTACCGGATGTGGCAGGATTAGTGCCAAGCTCCTGGGCGATGCCCTGTGTACCGATTGCAGGTATTCAAAATGGAATGGTGGCGCTTCCTATCATAGGCTCAGGAGTATGGGTCGAGTTTGAACAAGGCGATACTGATCACCCTATTTGGACGGGTTGTTTTTGGGGTACTGCTGCTGAAATCCCGGCTCTGGCGCTTACAGTGCCGCCTGCTGTGCCAGGAATTACTTTCCAAACCCCACTGCAAAATGGTATTACGATAAACGATGTGCCTGGTCCAACCGGAGGTATAATGCTCAAGAGCGCGACAGGCGCAACCATTATCGTTAACGATACGGGTATTTATATCCAAAATGGAAAGGGTGCAAGCATCGTGATGGCGGGTCCGACTGTAACAATCAATAACGGAGCCATGGTTATTACCTGACCCGGAAAATAATAAAATTTTACAATGCCAGGTTTTTTACTTCATTTAGGTGCAACAGTTCTATGTGCACATGCCGGACAAGCTCAGCCTACGGTTACGAATCCGCGGGTAATGGTGAGCGGTCAGCCAATTGTAACCCAAGCTGCACCATACATGGTTGCCGGTTGCCCGTTTAACATATCAGGTGCTCCCAGCCCATGCGTCACAGCCCAATGGGTAAGTGCGGCAACACGGATAACTTCCAATGGAATGCCGGTACTGCTGATGGATAGTCAGGCTGTTTGTACACCCAATGGCACACCCTTAATAATTATTGTAACACAAACAAGAGTCACAGGAATGTAAATATGAACGTTAAGTATCCTTTACAGATTGATAACCGGGGACGTACTGCTGAAACTGATGATGAAAACCACATCAGGGATATGATCGAACAGGTGCTTTTTACCGCTCCCGGTGAACGTGTTAACCGTCCTGATTTCGGAAGTGGATTAATGCAGCTTGTCTTTCAGCCAAATAGCAGTGAACTGGTTACAACCACGCAATTTCTTGTACAGGGTGCACTACAGCAGTGGCTTGGGGATTTAATTGAAGTTAATGAGGTTGAAGTAGAAAGTTATGACTCGACCTTGCAGGTTACAATCAAATATACAATCCGTCGAACCCGGCAAAGCCTGGTAGCGCAATTTATAAGAAAAGTTTAATGGAAGCACAGTTTATCTGCAAAAATAAAGGTCGCCGGGAGGCAGTCAGGAATAATCCCACATGGAACGGGATAGATTACATGGAGGTGACTTCTTATGATCAAAAAACTCTGGAAGTTTACTTTCTGCATAATTTACCTGGACAACCGAATCCTGTGCCATCAGGAGAGCCTGAACTGACAACGGAAAATATCCTTATTGAAGGTGGGACCCGAATTGTGAACATCAAAGCTGAAAGTGTCAGTTCCAATAACAATACACTAACTGTAACGGTAGATAAAGCCGGTGATTTTTCATGGTACACCCTGCGTTTAGTCAATTCTTCGATTGATCAGAATCCGCCATCGGATTTTGATCCACAATTGTCATCAGTTGATTTTTCTTTTAAAGCCGGATGTCCCAATGAATTTGACTGCAAAACCAAAACCGTATGCACTGATGAAGAGATAGTAGAGCCTAATATTGACTACCTGGCCAAAGATTATGCGAGCTTCCGTCGTTTAATGCTGGATCGCCTCAGTCTACTCATGCCTGATTGGAAAGAAAGGAATCCTGCGGATCTCCAGGTCGCCCTGGTAGAGTTACTGGCATATGTCGGTGATCATTTAAGTTACTACCAGGATGCGGTGGCAACGGAAGCTTATCTCAGGACTGCCAGGAAAAGGATTTCTGTTCGCCGGCATGCACGCTTGCTTGATTATTTTATGCATGATGGCTGCAATGCAAGAACATGGGTTCAAATTGCGGTGGATGAAGACTGGGTCTCTGACAACCCATTACCAGAGGGCACAAAGCTGCTAACAAAGGGTCCAAATGGTGAAACAAAAATTACTTCTGCAAATCTTAACAAGGTGCTTAACGAACAGCAACCCCTGGTTTTTGAAACCAAACACGAAATAAAGCTTCACAATTCCCACAATGAAATATCTTTTTATACCTGGAGTGATTCCGAGTGTTGCCTTCCTAGCGGAAGCACAAAGGCAACATTACATAATGATCCCCCATTATTTCTGGAAGAAGAAATTATAAACAATAATGAATACCCTGTTTTGATATTGGAAGAAATATATAGTCCCACTTCAGGTTTGAAAGCAGATGCTGATCCTTCTCATCGTCATGCAGTTCGTCTTAAAAGTGCTGAAGAAAAAATTGACGAGGTTACTGGTGACCCTGTTGTGGAGATTGAATGGTTTGAAGAAGATGCCCTTCCATTCCCTCTTTGCCTTACAGCCAAAGTTAATTATGCAGACGGCACAACAGAGGTTAAAGAAATTAGTGTTGCACATGGTAATGTGGTGCTGGTCGATCATGGAATGATCCTGGAAAGTCAGGATTTGATTCCTGAAACAGCACCATCAGATGGAAATTATATCCCACAATTGCAACATACTGATATTACCATAGCCGTTCCATATAACCATGAATCAGCAAAAAAACACACTGCTGCTAAAATGCTGGTGCAAGATCCCCATAAAGCGCTACCGGAAATCAAATTGGAAGAAGGTGATGAGCTTTGGACTGTAAATCGAGACCTGCTGGCAAGCGACCGTTTTGCGACAGAATTCGTTGTGGAAATTGAACAGGATGGTATCGTCCAACTTCGTTTTGGAGATGATATAATGGGTAAAAAGCCTGCCGGTGGGTTCAAACCATCTGCCACATACAGGGTTGGCAGTGGACGTAAGGGAAATGTTGGCTCTGAGGCAATTGGCCGTGTTGTATGGGATTATGGAGGGATTATCGGTGTGCGAAATCCATTGCCTGCAAAAGGAGGAAGGGATGCCGAAACTATCTCAGAAGCACGTGAATTTGCCCCACAGGCTTTTCGCACCCAAGAACGGGCAGTTACGGAAACAGATTATACAGAAAAGACGGAACTTCACAACCAAGTGCAAAAGGCTGCAGCACGGTTTCACTGGACAGGAAGCTGGTACACTGTCTTTGTAACTGTAGATCGAACGAATGGACAGGATGTTGATGCTGAATTTAAAAAAGAAATATGCCGGCATCTTGAGCAGTACCGGATGGCTGGATACGACCTGGAAATAAGGGAACCCAGGTTTGTACCATTGGATATTATTATGAACGTTTGCGTTAAGCCGGGATATTTTATGAATAATATAGAAGAGAATCTTCTGGAGGTTTTCAGCCGTTATAATCTCCCTGATGGAAAACGTGGTTTCTTTCACCCTGATAATTTTACTTTTGGCCAGCCTGTTTACCTCAGCGCTATCTATAAAAAAGCCATGGAGGTTACCGGTGTTGAATCAATCGAAGTTAAAAAATTTCTACAATGGGCGAAAAAACCTAACAACGAAAAGGAAAATGGTTTTCTGCAACCGGCAGAACTGGAAATTATCCGTCTTGATAACGATCCCAACTTTCCGGAAAATGGTAAAATCGACTTCATTATGTTTGGAGGAATATGAGCAGTAAAGATCAAAACCTCGATACATGCGGATGCTGTGAGGGGATCAGCTATCTGACCCCGGCATCGGTAGAAAATACACCCGGGCTTGATGCACTGGTTTATCGTGTGGGCACACACAGCAGTTTTAAAAGTTCGATGCAAACCGGTATCTCATCAAAAACAGCACTCGATAAGCTGACAACCCGGGATGATGATGATTCGTCAATTGCACTGCTTGATGCCTGGGCAACAGTTTTGGATGTACTTACTTTTTATCAGGAACGAATCATTAACGAAGGTTATTTGCGCACAGCAACGGAACGGCGGTCAGTTCTTGAGCTATCCCGCCACATCAGTTACAAACTAAGCCCCGGTGTAGCTGCAGGTACATATATGGCTTTTACCATGGAAGAGGCTCCGGGTGCTCCTTCTGAAGCCACTATCCCGGTGGGTACCAAAGTGCAAAGCATTCCCGGTCAGGATGAAATGCCACAGGTATTTGAAACCGCTGATGAAATTGAAGCAAAGACGTATTGGAATGCCATTAAACCACGAATGACACAACCGCAAGAGGTTTTAGAAACAATGGGTAGTATTATTCTGAAGGGTACAACAACTAACCTGAAACCTGGAGATATAGTGATGATATTGATAGATACAACAAAAACACCGAAAAAGGTATTGAATGTTACTATAGATGATGAGGCAGAAACAACCAGAATAGATTTCGAAGATCCTTCCCTGTCACCATTAGTTTATGAAAGACCTGCCGCATTGCCGGAAGGTTCTCTCGAAGATCTGAAAAATGAAGAAGAACTTAATTCTAATGTTGTTGATATCATTTTATCTAGAACATGGAAAGAAGAGGTATTGTTGTCCTTGCTTGAGATTAAGAATTGGTCGGACAGGGATCTGGTTACCAGTATAAATAAACAATTTGCAAGTTACAGCTATGACTCAGGGAAAGGTATTTTTGTATTTCGAAAGCAAGCATTTGTTTTCGGTTATAATGCTCCGAAACAAATAACTTGCAATGCAAGTACTGGAGATATCAACCCTCCGGCGGACTGGGTAGAGTGGGAACTAGAGGATGAAGAGGGTGGTAAGATTTTTCTTGATACTGCTTATAATGAAATCCTCCCACAAAGTTATATCCTAATTATTAAATCTGATGGATTAATTGATTCACCACATATCTTTCAGGTAACGGATGTTAATGTTAGTTCGCGAACTGCATATGGAATTAGTTCAAAAACGACGTTACTCTCCCTGTCTCCTGATGATCAATGGTGGGAAACAAGCACAAATGGACTTTCAGCATTTCGTAGTATTACAATATATGCACAGAGTGAGCAACTTGACATAGCTGAAGTGCCTGTCAAAGATCTGTTGCAGGGTGATACCATTACGCTTGAAGGTCCCTACCCTGGTTTAAAATCCGGACAAAGGATCATTATTACCGGGGAACGTGAAGACCTTAAAGGCATATATGCCAGTGAAATGAAAGTCATCGAAGAAGTGATCCTTGAAGCCGGATATACTGTGATTACTTTTGAAGAGTCACTGGTCTATAAATATGTACGTGATACCGTAAGTATCAATGCAAACGTTACACGTGCCACACATGGTGAAACCAAAACTGAAATACTGGGAAGCGGTGACGGTTCGAAAACTTTCCAGGAATTTCAACTAAAACAAACCCCTTTGACTTATGTTTCAGCAGCTACAGCCAGCGGCACGGAAACTACTCTGGAAATCCGGGTTAATGATATCCTGTGGAAAGAGGTGTCAACTCTTTACGGAGTTTCATCGGAAGACAGGGTTTATATCACCCGTATTGCTGATGATGGCACAGTTACTGTTCAGTTTGGTGATGGTAAAACCGGTGCACGTCTTCCTACCGGAACAGAAAACGTGAAAGCCACCTACCGGGTTGGCACCGGATTAGATGGGTTGCTGGATGCAGAACAACTCTCTCTGTTGATGACACCTCAATTGGGGGTCAAAAGCGTAATTAATCCCCTTGCCCCATCCGGAGCGGATGATCCGGAGGAACGTGATAATGCAAGACGAAATGCTCCACTTACAGTACTATCCCTGGATCGGATCGTATCACTCCGGGATTATGAGGATTTCACACTGGCATTTGCGGGTATAGGAAAAGCCCGGGCTGATCTCCTGTGGAATGGGGAACAGCAGGTAGTTTATATAACAATATCATCGGCAGATGGAGAAGTAGTAGATGAGAATTCTGATCTATATATAAATCTCTCCGCTGCCATTGATGAAGCCCACCATGCAAATCATCAGGTTCAGATTGGGTCGTTTCAGCCTTTGTTTTTTGATGTTAAAGCCAAAGTACTTATCGATCCTGACTATATCATTGAAAATGTACTGACCGAAGTAAAACAGGAGCTTAAAGAAGTATTTGATTTTGAAGCCCGTGATTTCGGCCAAACGGTAACTCCCTCCGAGGTGACTGCGGTTATCCAGGTAATTGAAGGTGTTATCGCAGTTGATCTGGATGAACTGGACGGACAGGATCCCTTCGCAAAGGAACATTTCCGTTTGCCATCTCGGATTGCCCGATGGGATGGTAACAAAATAGCTGCAGCGGAATTACTGACAATAAATCCTGACGGAATTGAAATTAAGGATATGTCATCATGAGTTTAACTGAGAAAAAGATATACGAATTACTTCCTGCCATCTACCGTATCCGGGACATTGAACAGGGCGAGCCGCTGAAGGCTTTGTTCGGGGTGATTGCCAGGGAGGCAGGAGTTGTAGAAAACGATATTGATCAGCTTTATGAGAACTGGTTTATTGAAACCTGTGATGAATGGATGATCCCATATATCGGGGATCTTCTGGGGGTACGCGGATTGCATTCAATTGACAGTGTGCCTGATTTCAGTATACGTGCCTACGTGGCAAACACATTGAGGTACAGGAGGCGAAAAGGTACTGCACCGGTTTTGGAGCAGTTGGCTCTTGATACTACCGGCTGGCGAGCCAGAGTGGTAGAATTTTTCGACTTGCTGGGTACTACACAGAATATTAATCATATTCGGCTTCATAATATTGTAACGCCGGATCTGCGCTGCATGAATAAATTAGAACTCCTAAACACAGCATTTGACACTATCCCTCATACAGTGGATGTTCGTAGTATCGAAAAGGAAAATGGCTGGTACAATATTCCCAATATCGGGTTGTTCCTTTGGCGGCTGCAAAGCTATAGAATGAGCAAATCTACAGCCAGAAAGGTAAATCCTGGACCAAATGAGGGTTTTACCTTTAGTCCACTAGGATTTGATATGCATGTATTTAACAGGCCTCAAACCGAGATGGAGATCACCCATCTGGCTGAGGAACACAACGTCCCGGGTTTATTGCGCCGGCTACCGCTCTACTTGGAATTGGAAGAACTCAGGCAGGGTATTGCAAATGGTAAATCCAAAACGTCATTGATCCGGCAGGGAGAGTGGTTCAACTTAAAACCTGTACTCCAGGTAATGTCAGATGGTTTCGAAATAGAACCTAAAGAAATCCTCATTTGCAATCTGCAACAGTGGACAAAGCCAGACGATCACAAACCATACGAAGATTCATCGGGTGTTGATATCGATATTCCTATTTCCGTGGCCGTTGATCCTGTGCTGGGTAGAATTACCTTTCCAACCAGCACTACACCAGAAAAAGTTC